>NZ_CAJTCF010000009.1:0-72052 GCF_910574735.1 Duncaniella muricolitica
GTCTTTCGCTAATTTTATCACCAATGCCTTGAGTGCTATCGCTGCTTACTGCTTTTTCCCAAAGAAACCGTCTATCTCTTTGGAGTTTGTGACAGATAACCAGCTAACTTTGTTCTGATTGCTTATATCGAACTCACGTTAAATTACCAATGAGATTTGGGCTTCGTTGTCAATCACAAGATACTCACAAACCTCCGAGGACTGTCGGATTTTAGCCAAGAATATCGCTGAAGCTGGTCAAGAAAATAGATTTTGGCCAAGAAAGCTATGGGGTAAAACGGGATAAAACAGCAATGGCCAAGAAAATTATTTATTTCTTGACCATTGATTATCAGGTGTTTATGTAAATTTGTTGCTTAGTATTCCTCCTCGTTGAAGAAGAAGTCTTCTTTGGAGGGGTAGTCGGGCCAGATGTCTTCGATGCATTCGTAGGTTTCGCCTTCGTCTTCCATCTCCTGGAGGTTTTCGATTACTTCCATAGGTGCGCCTGAGCGCATGGCGTAGTCGATGAGTTCCTCGCGTGTTGCGGGCCAGGGTGCGTCCTCGAGCTTGGAGGCGAGTTCAAGTGTCCAGTACATGTCGTTATTTTGTTTATTTGTTGTTTATGACTTGTTGTTCTGAAAATTCGCGCAAAGATACGGATTTTCTTTATATATACAAATGCTTGTGACCGATGGTTTATGGTTTATGAGTAATATGAGAATGTCTGTCCCTGTCCTGCGGGTGAGACGGGTTTCGGCTGATGGCCGGCATCATAGGCTCCGTTGCGTATGTCGTCAATGATACGGCGGTCGCGCTTGTAGGCGGGATATTTCTCGATGGCATCGCATATAGCATCGTCGTCGAGCTGGTTGGGGCCGAGTATTATAGCTGTTCGGTCCTGGCTGAGGTTCTGGAGTTTATCGAAGCCATACTCCTCGCTGATGCGTTTGTCGGAGATTTTTTCTTCAGGTTTCTCTACCTTGGGAGCCTGTGTTACAGGTGTTTCGGCTACCTGTCGGGGCTGTGATGCAGGCACTTGAAATTTCAGCGGGGCGTTGGGTGCGGGTGATGTCCCTGTCTGTCTGCGGCCTCCGAAATCAAATTGAGGGCCGTTGTTGCCGTTCTCGCCGTTGATTATCTGGTCCTCCTCACCACGCAGTGTGATGTCAAATCCGGCTGCGAGGATGGTGATTTTTACCTGGTTGCCGAGCGACTCGTCATAACGCACGCCCCAGATTACGTCGACTTCGGTGTTGATTGAGCCGATAAACTGTGTGAGCTGCTTGGTCTCGCTCATGAGGAATTTGTCCTCGGCGTTGGGGTTGAAGAAGAGGCAGAAGAGCAGTTTCTTCGAGCCCATTATGTCGCGGTTTTTGAGCAGGGGCGAGTTGAGGGCGTCCTGTATTGCTGCTGTCACGCGGCCTTCACCTTCACCGTAACCTGTCGAAATGATGGCCGCACCGCCGTTGCGCAGTGTGGTGTCGACGTCGTTGAAGTCGAGGTTGATTTTGCCGTTGTGGGTGATGAGTTCCGAGATTGAGCGTGCGGCTATCGAGAGAGTATCGTCGGCCTTGCCGAAGGCGTTGATGAAGTCGAGGTCGCCGTATATCTCGGTGAGACGTTCGTTGTTGATAACGAGCAGTGCGTCGACATATTTTGCCATTTCGTCGGCTCCGGCGATGGCTTTTTTGATTTTGACCTGTCCTTCAAAGAGGAAGGGGATGGTGACGATGCCTACGGTGAGCAGGCCGCGCTCCTTGGCTACGCGGGCCACGACGGGGGCCGCGCCTGTGCCTGTGCCGCCGCCCATGCCTGCGGTGACAAACACCATGCGTGTGTCGTCGTCAAAGAGGCGGTTGATTTCCTCGGTGGCTTCTTCGGCAAATGCTTTGGCCTTCTCGGGTTTGTTGCCGGCTCCGAGACCGTCGCCGATCTCGAGTATGTTGGGCACTTCGGAGTGGCGCAGGGCCTGCGAGTCGGAGTTGATATTGACGAACGATACGTTTTTGATGCCTTCGCGATACATGTGGTTGACGGCGTTGTTACCGCCACCGCCCACACCGATGGCCTTGATGATTATTTTTTCGGGTTCCTCCATGCGGTGAGTGGTGAATGCTGATACGTCGTCTATATTCTGGTTGTCCATCATCTTTCTTTGTGTTTAAATTTTTAAAACTGTAAAACGGGGGGATTATCGGTCTCCCTTTACAAAGTTATTCTTCGTCTTCCTCCTCTTCAAAACCGTCGGAGATTATTCGGGCCACGCGGTTTACGAGATTGTTGTAGCCTTGTTTGAATATGTTGGTTTTCTTTTTGCCGGTGTTGGCGGATGTCTCGGTGGCTGTAGGCACAACGGGGGGTACCGGTCTTGGCGGTGTGTTCGTACCTGTGGGGGTGGGGCGAGGCACAGAGGTGCTTCCGCCGACATGCTGCTGAGGATACTGGGGCTGTTGCTGCTGTATGGGTTGCTGCGGGGTGACCTGAGGTGTCGCTGCGGGCTGCTCGACTACAGACGGCTGAGGCGTCTGTACAACCGGGGCGGGACGCTCGCTCAGACATTCCTGCGGGTCTTGTCGTGACGCGGTGTTGAGTATCGAGAGCACGTCAACCGAGTCGACTGAGTGGATGCGACCGTCAAGGATGCGGAGACGGTTGCCCGGTGCGCCCAGACGTACTTTAAGGCCTGATATCTGTTCGAGACGCTGGTTGAATCCGTTGAGTTTCGCGCCGTTGCCCACGATGATTATGCCTTCGGGGAGTTTTTCGGGTGTGAGTCCCGCATATTTTATCTGCTCGGTGATGTTGATTATAATCTCGCCTGCACGCGCCGAGACGTAGTTGTTTATGGTCAAGAAATCGGGTTGTCCCAAAGCATGTGGCGCGTCAAGTGTCGGGAACGCCGAGCCGCCGGTCTTTTTAAGCTCCTCGGCCTGTTCTTCGAGATAATTGAGGGTGGTGATGTCGCGGGTGATGTTGCGCGACCCCATTGGGAGCACTGCAAGATGCATGAGTACACCCCCTTTGTAGATGGCTACAGTGGTGGTCTCGGCACCGAAGTCGACAAGCATGCAGCCGAGTTTTTTCTCCTCGTTGAGCAGCACCAGTTCGGCCAGCGCGATGGGGCGGGCAAAAGTGTCCATAATCTTAAGCCCGAGTCTTTCCTCAATCACCACCGAGAGATTGCGCAAGAGCTGAGTGCGGCAACTCACGAGATTGAGGCGCGCCATGATATGGGAACCCATCACGCCTATGGGACGCGGAGTCACTTCATTGTCGACGAGCAACTCGCGCGGAGTCACCGTGACAATGCTTCGCTCGTTGAGGGAAACATCCAGAGCCTCTCTTGTGATGTCTTGGATGATTTCTTCGGAGATAATCGATTCGGAGGGCAGGCGTCGCTCGATCTCTACAGGCTGAGAGGTGAGAGAGCGACCGCCTACGCTGAGATACACTCCCTGAATCTTGCGTGGTGTCTCGCGCAGTTCCAGGCTGTTGATGACGTTGCGCACGGCGCGCTCGGTCTCCACGATGTTGCGTATGCATCCGTAGCGCACGATGTCGGAGATGGGTTCTTCCTCAACGGCTTTGACGTTGAGTGCTCCGTCGGGGCTCACGGTGCCGATAGCTCCTTTAATCTTCGAGCTACCTATTTCAAGAGCGATGATGACTTTTTCTTCCATGTTTACTTAATTTTCTGCGAAAATTAAAGGTTATGAGGTTATGAGGTTATAAGGTTATGAGGGGGGAGCGGCTTTGCCCGAGTTTTGCTTTTATGGGTTATGAGGGGGGCGGCTTTGCCCGGGTTTTGCTTTTATGGGTTATGAGGAGAGGCTGGATTTGTTTTGGTGTGATTGTTGATTTGTTGCTCAAAGTGAGAACTGAGTCCGTTTATCAGTCTTGAGACATCATAAAATTTATTTTTGATGGAGCTATGAGTTTCAGTTGTGATGTATCCAAGATCAAGTGCTATCTCCAACTGACAGTAGGCTTCCATCAGTGAGCCGAATGAGATTTCAAGAAAATGAATCTTTTCTTTTATGGACCTCCGTCCGCTGCCTTCGGCTATATTTGACGGGACTGATATTATCGCTCTTCTGAGCTGGTCGCATAGGGAATACCGCTCGGTGGCCGGAAATGTATCGATGACTGTGTAGACATCTTTAACCAGGCTTCGTGCGGCTTTGTATGCTCTCAGATTCTCAAAAGAAAAATAATCCATGTATTTGTGTCGGTTGTTGATAGTGCTTGTCTTAACCTTATAAACTCATAACCTTATAACCTTTCAATTGAGTTTGCTCAATTGGAGTGCTTGGCAGGAATTGGCTTTTCGGAGTGGGCTTTGACGCCGGGGACTGTCTGGCCGGGGGCCACGTTGTCGCCGGCGAGCATGGCGTCGATGGGCACGGTCTCGTCATCCTCGCCTGAGATTACCGGCACATCCGGCGGGCGGCGGTGACGCTTGGTGGCCACGAGTTGACCGTTCCATTTCAGAGTCAAGGTGTCATATTTCTCCCAGCCCTGCTTGACGAGCACTTTGGAGTAGAATGTGCGCAGACGCTCCATCTTGTCGTCGAGCCGGTCGAGCGAGCCGAGATTGATCACGTGTTCGCGTATGTTGGGTATGAGCAGAATGTCGGTCGGACTCTTGACCTTGATCATGCCTATGTAGGAGCTCCATATCGAGTCGGAACTGATATAGCTTACCAGAGGCATGAGCGAGAGGGGAGTGAAGGATGAGTCGGAGGGATTGAAATGTCCCTGGACCAGCGGCACATTCTTATGGTAGCGGGCTGAGGCCTTGACACGCTTGCCTGCGCGGTTGACATAATAGCTCTCGTTGCCGTCAAAGACTCTCAACACCGGCACTATGGGGGTCACCTTGATGCGTATGCTGCCGTCGGTGTAGCGCAGCACGCTTGCGTCCTCGATTTTGTCGAGGTCGAGCAGGCGCAGGCGTATGTCCTGAGTGTTGATATTGGAGAGAGCTATACCTTTGGCCTTGTCGGGGAGATTGTCGAGCTCGCGAGCCAGTTCGGCCGGGCTGACGAAACGCCGGGCACCCTTGTCGCCGTCGGCATCCTCCACGGTGATGGTCATGCCTGTACACATGGCGTCGTCGCTTTCGCGAGCCGTCATGGTCAGGGCCACCACCAGGTAGGTGACGAGCATAAGTGAGAAGGCTATCTGTAAATATCGGTTCATTTAACTGGGCCCGAAGGGCTGTCAGAAAACTTTTAAACTCTAAACTCTAAACTCTAAACTTTAAACTTTCTTACTCTGTAATGTTGCGCACGATGTCGGGGAGGTAATTGCATATGTCACCGGCTCCGGCGGTCAACAGGATGTCAAAGTTACGATTTTTGAGCGTTTCCACCAATTTTTCTTTGGTTATTAATATCTTATCGGCCGATTTAACATTTCGGAAAATAATGTCGGACGTCACGCCCTCGATAGGCTCCTCGCGAGCGGGATATATGTCGAGGAGTATCACCGAATCGGCGGCCGAGAGAGCGTCGGCAAAACCGTCGGCAAAGTCGCGTGTGCGGCTGTAGAGATGGGGCTGGAAAGCCACGGTGAGGTGACGTCCCGGATAGAGGGCTTTGACCGAGGCGATGGAGCTGCGCAGCTCTTCGGGGTGGTGGGCATAGTCGTCGATGATGACGCGTCCGCTGCCGTTGCGCTCCTTGAGCCACGACTCGAAGCGTCGTTTGGTGCCCTGATATGACGAGAGAGCCGTGCGTATCACCTCGGGCTCGAAGGCCTCGGTGCAGCACACAGCCGCCGCTGCGGCTATGGCGTTTTCAATATTAACCTCTACGGGCACTCCAAGGTTTACGTTGCGTATGGTGCCGCGGGGTGTCACGATGTCAAAAGTTATTGAACCGGTGTCGCGGCGTATGTAGGAAGCGTGAAAGTCGCCCTTGTCGCGCGAGTAGGTGTAGACCTTGACCCCTTGGGCCGGACGCGGCTTGAGCTTGAGATCTTCGTGCACGATGAGTGTGCCGCCGGGCTGTATCAGTTCGGTGAAATGAGCGAAGCTCTCGAGATAGGCCTCTTCGGTGCCGTAGATGTCGAGATGGTCGGGGTCGGTGGCGGTGATGACGGCCACGGTCGGGGAGAGATGGTGAAACGAGCGGTCATACTCGTCGGCCTCGATGACAGTGTAAGGCGACGAGGGGCGCAACAGGAAGTTGCTGTCATAGTTTTTCAGCACACCGCCGAGAAAGGCGTTGCAGCCAATAGAGCCGCAGTGGAGTATATGGGCGGCCATCGACGATGTGGTGGTCTTGCCGTGGGTGCCGGCAAAGCAGAGGCTTTTGCTGTCGCGGGTGATGAGACCGAGGGCCCTGGCCCGCTTCATGATTTCAAAACCTCCGTCGCGGAAGTAGGTGAGTATGGGCAGGTCGTCGGGCACGGCGGGGGTGTATATCACCAGAGTGTCGGAGGGGTCGCGGAAAGCGGCGGGTATGGTGTCGGCCTCGGGGCTGAACGAGATGTCCACGCCCTCGGCCGCGAGAGCGTCGGTGAGGGGTGTGGATGTGCGGTCATATCCGGCCACCTTCTTGCCTTTGGCCAGGAAGTAGCGTTCGAGGGCGGCCATGCCTATGCCGCCGGCTCCGATGAAGTATATGTTATTCGCCATGGCTTATAATGTATTTTTGAGTGTGAAGAGGTGTTGATATGTGGGGGGGTCAGCGGTCGTTGCCGACGGCTTTGACTATAAGGTCGACAATCTTGTCGTCGGCGTCGCGCATGGCCATCCGGGAGATTTTGGCCGAGAGGTCTTCGCGGGCCTCAGGGTTGTCGATGAGGCTGACTATGGAATCGGACAGTTGTCCGACGGCGTCCTTGTCGAGAATCATCACGGCCGCCCCGCGGGTGGAGAGAGCCTCGGCGTTGTGACGCTGGTGGTCCTCCGATACGTTGGGCGAGGGGATGAGTATGACCGGTTTGCCGAGTATCTGGAGCTCGGAGATGGTGCCGGCACCTGCACGCGACACCACGAGGTCGGCGGCCTTGTAGGCGAGGTCCATGCGGGTGATGAATGTGGTGGCCTGCACGTTGTCATAATCCTTGGCTATGCCTTGAAACCGGTCTGCACCGTAGCGGCCCGTCTGCCACAAGAGCTGCACGCCCTTGTCGCGGAGCGTGGCGAGCGATGCGGTTATGGCCTCGTTGACAGTGCGTGCGCCCAGGCTTCCGCCCACCGAGAGCACCAGCGGGCGGTCGGGGTCAAAGCCGAGTTCGCGCTTGGCTTCGCGCTGCGAGAGCGGACACTCCTCGAGATCCTTGCGAACGGGATTGCCGGTCATAATTATTTTGTCGGCCGGGAAATACCGCTCCAGACCCTCGTAGGCCACGCATATGGCTTTGGCCTTGGGTGCAAGGAGCTTGTTGGTGACACCCGGATAGGAGTTCTGCTCCTGTATGAGCGTGGGGATGCCGTGTTTCTGGGCCTGCTTGAGCACCGGTCCGCTGGCATATCCGCCCACGCCTATGGCAATGTCGGGCCTGAAGTCGCGGACTATGCGGCGCGCCTTGCGCATGGACTTCCAGAGCTTCCAGAGCACACCGAAGTTGCGCCACAGCCGTTTGCGGTCAAATCCGGCCACGGGCAGACCCTCTATGTCGTAGCCTGCCGCCGGCACGCGCTCCATCTCCATGCGTCCGAGCGCGCCGACAAAGAGGATTTCGGCGTCGGGCTGACGTCGGCGTATGGCGTTTGCTATTGATAGAGCCGGGAAGATGTGGCCGCCTGTGCCACCGCCCGAGATAAGAACTTTCATTGTTGCTGAATTAGCGGATTAGTTTAACTGCATTTTGTTTTCGTCGCGGAGCTGCTCGGGGAGCGACTCTTTTTCTTCGGTGATGTCCTGCTTCTTGTTGCCGTGACGCGAGGCGGTGCGGCTCACCGAGAGCATTATGCCGAAGGCCATGCACGTGACAATTATCGATGTGCCACCCTTGGATATAAGCGGCAGCGGCTGGCCCGACACGGGGAATACTCCCGTGACGATGCCCATATGAAACAGGGCCTGGAAGGCCAGCATCACGGCCATGCCCATGACTATGAGGGCGGGGTAGGTGATGGTGCACCGCGAGGCTATACCTGCGGCGCGTGCCAGCAGCCAGAGATAGAGTAGAAGCACGGCCAGACCGCCTATCAGGCCGAGCTCCTCGACCACGATGGCAAAGATGTAGTCGGAGAAGGCGAGGGGCAGACGTGCGGCTTCGCGCGAGTTGCCGGGGCCGACGCCATAGATGCCGCCGTTGGCCTGTGCCATGTAGCCGAGTATCTCCTGGCGGTATTCGCCTGTGGGTGCGATTTCCCATTTGGGTATCGAGTCGTTGTTGTGGCGGAATATGCGGGCACGCCAGGTGGCTATGCGTGACGATGCTTTTTTGCCGTCGGTCACCATTTCAGACCGTTGGGACTCGTCGGCGGGGATTGATTCGTCCTCGGTATAGAAATATTTAAGATATATATATCCTGCTCCGCCGAGCACGATGATGATGCCTGCTACGCTGAACAGATGTTTCCATTTCACTCCACCTATAATCATCATCGAGCAGGTGATGGCCATAAGCAACAGGGTGTTGGTGAGTCCCTGCTCTATGAGCAGTGCCGAGAAGAATGCTATGACGGCTCCCGACCACAGCATTCCCTTTTTGGTGATGCCGACACCGTGAGGGTCTTGGTTGAGGGTCATGATGAGGGCTACGAGGAGTACGGCCGAGATTTTGACCATCTCGGCCGGGAATATGCCTATGCCCAGAAACGAGAACGACCTCCTTGCGCCGTTGACATAGTTGCCGTAAAACATTACATATATCATGGCTCCCGCACTCAGTATCGAGAACAATATGGTGAAGAGTGCGAAGTCGCTGTAATGCCGTTTGGATAGTATCCAAGTTATGCCTACGCCAAGGGCGAGCATGAACAGGTGGCGCACGATGGGGCCTATCACACCGAGCGACGAGCTGGCCACTTCGCGCGACGACGCGCTGTAAAGCTCTATCACCGATATGAGGCAGAGGGCTATGAATATGCCCCAGATGTGTTTGTCGGCCTTGGCGATGGCCTTGGGTTTGGCGATGTCCACTTTTGGTTAATTAGTAATTAGCAATTAGTAATTAGTAATTATTTAGTTGGCGATTCATGGCAATTCATGACATGCCGGGCGGTGAGGTTGGTTAAACTCTAAACTTTCAGCTTTCAACTTTAAGAGCGTTGACCTGAGCCTTGAATTGGCGGCCGCGGTCTTCGTAGCTCTTGAAGAGGTCAAAGCTGGCGCAGCAGGGCGAGAGCAATACGGTGTCGCCGCTCACGGAGATGCGGGCGGCTGTGGTTACGGCCTCTTCGATGGAGTGGGTGTCGTATATGGCGGGCACCTGGCCGGTGAAGAAGTCGAGCAGTTTGTGATTGTCTTTGCCCATGCATATGATGGCCTTGACTTTCTCCTTGACGAGCGGGAGTATCTCGGAGTAGTCGTTGCCCTTGTCCTTGCCGCCGAGTATGAGCACGGTGTCGCGGGGCATTGACTCGAGGGCATACCATGTGGAGTTGACATTGGTGGCCTTGGAGTCGTTGATATATCTTACGCCGTTGACGGTGCCGGCCGGCTCGAGGCGGTGTTCGACGCCCTCAAAGTCGCTCAGAGCCTTGCGTATGTCGTCCTTGTCAATGTCGAGTATGCAGGCCGAGAGAGCAGCGGCCATGGAGTTGTAGAGGTTGTGCAGGCCGTTGAGCGAGAGATCGGCGCGAGGCATGCGCAGATTTTCTTCGGGAGTCTCCACAACGAGACATTCCTCCTCGTCGACCCATGCGCGTGAACCCTCCTCCTTGCGCTCGGCAAAGGGATACATCGAGGCCTCGGTGGTTACGCGCTCGAGCTGGCGGCGTATCACGGGGTCGTCCTGCCAGAAGATGAAGGCATCGCGTGGAGTGAGGTTGTTGAGGATGCGGAACTTGGCATTGATATAGTTTTGCATTTCGTAGTCGTAGCGGTCGAGATGGTCGGGGGTGATGTTGAGGAGCACGGCAATGTTGGCGTGGAAATCATACATGTTTTCAAGCTGGAAGCTCGAAAGCTCGATTACATACACGTCGTGGTGCTCGCGAGCCACCTGCAGGGCCAGACTGCGGCCCACGTTGCCGGCCAGGCCCACGTTGACGCCGGCGTCCTTGAGTATGTGATAGGTGAGCAGAGTGGTGGTGGTCTTGCCGTTTGAGCCGGTGATGCACACCATGCGGGCGTCGGTGTAGCGTCCGGCGAGCTCTATTTCCGAGATTACGGGTATACCTTTGGCCACGATAGCCTCGATGACGGGGGCTGTCGGGGGTATGCCGGGGCTTTTGACCACCTCGTCGGCCTGAAGTATGCGGTCCATGGAGTGGCCGCCCTGCTCCCACTCGATGCCTTCTTCATCGAGCTGCGTGCGGTATCGTTCTGGTATCTGGCCCGAGTCGGAAAGGAATACGTTGAATCCTTTGGTCTTTCCGAGGATGGCGGCACCTACGCCGCTCTCACCTCCGCCGAGTATTACAAGAGTGTCCATATGTATTCAATTAGTAATTAGCAATTAGTAATTAGTAATTTGAGTGAACGGGTTGTTTCAACCGATTTGTCAGTAACTACTAATTGCTAATTACTAATTACTAATTACTAATTGCTAATTCCCCCACGGGGGGCTGGTGTTATCTTATTTTGAGTGTTATGAATGTAAGTACCGCAAAGAGTATCGAGAGGATCCAGAATCGGGTGACAATCTTTGGCTCGGCCATTGCTCTGCGCGGCAGGCTGATGAGCGCGGGGATGCCCTCTTTCTGGAAATGGTGATGAAGCGGGGCCATGCGGAAGATGCGCCGGCCGGCTCCGTATTTCTTTTTGGTATATTTGAAGTAGCCAGTCTGGATGATTACCGAGAGGTCTTCGGCAAAGAATATCAGACACAGCAGGGGTATGAGCAGCTCCTTGTGGATGAGGATGGCAAACACGGCGATGATGCCACCGAGGGTGAGCGAGCCGGTGTCGCCCATAAATACTTGTGCCGGATTGGCGTTGTACCATAGAAAGCCTATGAGCGCGCCCATGAGTGCCGAGATAAACACTACCAGTTCAGACGACCCGGGTATATACATTATATTAAGGTATGTCGAGTAGATGACGTTGCCGCCGAGATAGGCCATGATGGCCAGGGCCGCACATATGACGGCCGAGATGCCTGCACACAGGCCGTCGAGGCCGTCGGTGAGGTTGGCTCCGTTGCTTGTGGCGGTCACGGCGACTATCACAACTATCACAAACACCACCCATCCGCTGGTCTGGGCATACTTGCCCATCCATGAGGTGAGTGACGCATAGTCAAAGTTGTTGCCTTTGACAAAGGGTATGGTGGTCTGGGTGGACTTGACGTCGGGCGACTGTGTGAACTCCGACACCTCGGCAAACTCTGTCTCGGGGTGCTCACCGGTCTGTTCGATGCGGGTCGACGAGTCGCTCACCGTCACCTGACGCTGGGTGATGTCGGGGCTCAGACACATGGTGAGGCCTACCAGCAGTCCGAGGCCCACCTGGCCGACAATCTTGAATTTGCCCTTCATGCCGTCCTTGTTGTGCTTCTTGATCTTGAGATAGTCGTCAAGAAAGCCTATGGTGCCGCACCACACCGTGGCTATGAGCATCAGCACCATATATATATTGGTGAGATTGCCTACTAACAGACAGGGCACTATGAGCGAGAGTATGATGATGACGCCGCCCATGGTGGGGGTGCCCTCCTTCTTGAGCTGACCTTCGAGGCCGAGGTCGCGTATGGTCTCGCCTATCTGCATCAACTGCAGACGGTCGATAATCTTGCGCCCTATCACGAGGGCTATGATCAATGCAAGCAGAAACGCCGCTCCCGAGCGAAATGTGATGTAGGTCATCAGTCGCGCTCCGGGCACTCCGGATGTCTGCTGAAGATATTCGGCTAAATGATATAACATTGGTTGTCCTTATTTCATGCGTTTGACTCAAGACACTCTCTCACCACCTCGCGGTCATCGAAATGGTGTTTCACACCCTTGATTTCCTGATAGTCCTCGTGGCCCTTGCCGGCGATGAGTATCACGGTGCCGGGCTGAGCGAGGGCCACGGCCGTGCGTATGGCCTGGCGGCGGTCGGTGATGTGGAGAGTGCGTGTGCGGGCCTCCTCGTCAAGTCCCTCCTCCATATCGGCGAGTATGTCCTCGGGCTCCTCGAAGCGGGGATTGTCGGAGGTCAGTATGAGCCGCTGCGAGCGTGCCGCGGCCTCG
Organism: Duncaniella muricolitica; assembly: GCF_910574735.1. NCBI lineage: Bacteria > Pseudomonadati > Bacteroidota > Bacteroidia > Bacteroidales > Muribaculaceae > Duncaniella > Duncaniella muricolitica. The sequence goes on from NZ_CAJTCF010000009.1 coordinate 12,284, forward strand.
CGTGCCATGATGGGACGCTTGCCCTTGTCGCGGTTGCCGCCGGCTCCGACCACGGTGATGATTTCGCCTTTGGGGCCGATGACTTCGCGTATGGCCTGAAGCACATTGACCACGGCATCGGGCGTGTGGGCATAGTCGACTATGGCGGTCACCCCCTTGGCTGAATGGAACGCCTGGAAGCGTCCGGCCACAGGCACGAGGGCCGAGATGGCGCGGAGCACCTCTTCATTGTCCCAGCCCAGGAGTATCGAGGCTCCGTAGACGGCGGTGAGATTGTAGGCGTTGAAGCGGCCGGTGAAGAGTGTCTCCACCTCGTGTCCGTTGAGGCTCAGCAGAGTGCCGTCGAGACGCTGCTCCACGATGCGCCCCTTGAAGTCGGCTTCGGAGCGCAGCGAGTAGTTGTGGCGCGAGGCCGCGGTGTTCTGGAGCATCACGTCGCCCACCTTGTCGTCGGCGTTGGTCAGGGCGAAAGCGGTTGAGGGCAGGTGGTCGAAAAACGATTTCTTGGCCTGCAGATAGGCCTCGACGGTCTTGTGATAGTCGAGATGGTCGCGTGTGAGGTTGGTGAATATGCCCCCCTCGAAATGCAGTCCGGCTATGCGGTGCTGATGGGCGGCGTGAGAGCTGACCTCCATGGCGCAGTATTCACATCCGGCGTCGACCATCCGTCGCAACATCTCGTTGATGGTAAGCGGGTCGGGGGTTGTATGGTCGGTCGGGTAGGGGGTGGTCTCCACATAGTTGCACACGGTGGACAGCAGTCCGGCCTTGTGGCCGAGCAGACGGGCCATCTCATAGATGAGTGTGGCGGTGGTGGTCTTGCCGTTGGTGCCGGTAACGCCCACCAGACGGAGCGAACGCGAGGGGTTGCCCCACCATTCCGAGGCCATATATCCGAGGGCTATCGCGCTCGAGGGTACGACCACATAGGTCACGGCCGACGAGAGCTGCTCGGGCAGACGCTCGCACACCACGGCCGAGGCTCCGGCCTCCTGTGCTTTGTGTATGAAGTCATGTCCGTCGACGCTCACGCCCGGCACGGCCACAAAGAGTGTGCCCGGCTCCACGCGGCGCGAATCGGAGGTGATGGCGGTGATTTCTTTGTCCTGTTCACCGATTATCTCGGTGATTTCTACGGGAGAGATTATCCTGTTGAGTCGCATAACAGCAAATAATTAAACTTAACTCTTAAACTCTGAACTTTTTTTGACTTTAAACTCATCTAACGCGTCAGCGTCAGGTGTATCGTGTGGCCCGGGTCGATGAGAGTGCGTGGCGCGGGGGTCTGCGTGTGAACAAATCCCGTGCCCGAGAGAGTCACGTCATAACCCGCTGTCTCAAGCACCTCCACGGCGTCACGCGCGCTGAGACCGCGCACATCGGGCAGTCCCGAGCCTGACCTTGCCGACGGCCCCTTGATGGTCTTGCGGTTGGGCATCGCAAAGGGCGACCTTACCTTCTTGTAGGGGTCGGCCCCGGTGGTGGCATAGAATGTAGGGCCGATGTCGGAGGGGGAGGCCGACTCGTAGTCCGAACTGTTGCCCAGCAGCCCGCGGGCATAGAGCTTCATGGCGATGTTGCGCATCACCTGGCCCGACGTGGTGGCCGCACCGAAGAAATTTCTGGTGGGGTGACACGTGAGCACCACACATGAATATCGGGGAGCTTCGGCGGGGAAAAATCCGCAGAAGGCGAGTCGCTTCTTGGCGGTGTTGTATTGTCCGTTCTCAATCATGTAGCAGGTGCCGGTCTTGCCCGCGATACGCACCACCTTGTTGCGCAGAAAGCGTCCCGTGCCGTGCTCGCCCCACACCACATTGGTGAGCATGCCGCGCATAATCTCGGCCGTCTTGGGCGAGCATGCGCGTCCGTTGCCGAGATAGGAGGGGGGAAGCACCGAGTCGACCGATCCGCGCAGCTCCTTGACCAGTCGCGGGCGCACGAACACTCCGTCGTTGGCTATCGCATTGTAGAGCGCGAGGGTGTAGAGTGGCGGTATCTCGGTGGCGTAGCCGTAACATTGGCGCGAGAGGGCTATGCGTCCGCCGCGGTCGGAGGGCACCGAGTCGATGCGCGGTATCACCTCGCCGGCTATGCCGGTGTTGAGCGGCTCGAGAAATCCGAGCTGCTTGATGCGGGCATAGAATCCGCCAGGGTGAGAGTCGTATTTCGACGTGATGATGCGCGCCATGCCTATGTTGGACGACTGCTCGATGACGTCGCCGGCGCGTATGGCCGTCGAGTGGTGAGAGTCGGTGATGGGGCGTCCGCCGGCATAGGCCCAGCCCGAGCCGGTGGGGAGCATCTGGTCAAAGTCGGTGAGTATGCCGTCCTCCACGGCTATCATCATCGAGAGGGTCTTGATTACCGAGCCGGGCTCATAGCCCATCACGGCGCGGTTGCGGGCCTCGATGTAGCCGGGGCCGTGGGGATTGAGCTCGAGGTTGGATATGGCCTTGATGTCGCCGGTCTTCACGTCCATGAGCACAGCCACGCCCCAGTCGGCACCGCAGGTGTCGAGCACATTGTTGAGCTCGCTCTCCACGATGTCCTGCATGTTGATGTCGATGGTGGTCACGATGTCACAGCCGGGTATGGCCGGTATCTTGGCCAGGTCGGCGATGTCCTTGGTGAGATTGACCTTGGCGGTGGTGCCGGTGCGTCCGTAGAGGAGCGAGTCGAGAGCTTTCTCGAGACCCGAGATGCCGTGTATCTCCTTGCTCTCGGCAGTCTGTCCCACACCGCCGATGGAGCGGCGGGCCATGTTGCCGTAGGGATTGAAGCGGCGCATGTTTTTCTCGAAGTAGAGCCCGGTGCGGTTGCGGTTGCCCTTGAAGTAGGGGAGAGTCTTCATCAGCTCCATGTCGGAGTGGGAGAGGTTGGTGAGTATGCGATAGGCTCTGGGACGCTTGTTATGCTCCTTCTCGAGCGGTTTGAGCAGATAGGTTTTCCACTGGGCGGCGTTTTTTTCGGGAAAGTTGGCTGCCATGGCCTCGGCCAGCTCGTCGATGGTCTCGAGGAGTTTGGAGACGTTGAATTTCTCGGCGCGATAGTCGATGCGGGCCGTGTAGTAGCTGAGGTTGGTGGCCAGGACGGAGCCGTCGGATGCGAGTATGTTGCCGCGGTGGGGTATGATGTCCTGCGACAGCGACATGAGGCTGTCGGCCTTGTGGTTCCACTTGTCGGCGTTGACCACTGTGGTCTCGCACAGCTTTATGGATATGAGACCTGACAGCACAAGTATCCAGAACACTACGAATCCGTAGCGAAAAAGTATGTTGCTCCGATTGTCATTCTTCATTGCCATAAAACTATCGACGTTTCTTTTGTGTGTATGTTATGACTGTTGTCATGCTCACTTCTTGACTGTGAACGGCGGCTGGGGCTGCACGCGCAGGTTGAGGTGGAGCGAGTCGACCATATGCTGCATGGAGGTCTCGCGTATGCGGCTCATGAAGAGGCTGCGCTCGCGCGAGCTTTCGTTCTGCACGATTTCGAGCTGTTTCTGTAGAGCCTCGATTTTCTCTATGTTGGTGCGGTAGGTGAACTTGGTGGTGATATACACCATTATCACAATGATGAAGATGAGTATGGGCAGCCAGTGACGTGCGAAAAAATCGCTCGAAATCACCTGCCCGCGAAACACTTTGAATATGTATGGCGACTTCTTCTTGGCTGTAGTCGTCTTAGCTTTTGCCATATAAACTCTCAACTCTAACCGTTTGACACTATATTTTCACGGCCACACGCAGCTTGGCCGAGCGCGAGCGCGGGTTGCGTTGCACCTCCTCGTCGTCGGGGGTTACGGGGCGTGAGCTGACAGGGCGCAGCGGGGCGTTGACGCGTCCGAAGAAGTCCTTGTCCTGACGCCCCTCGACATTGCCGGTCTTGATGAAATTCTTGACCATGCGGTCCTCAAGCGAATGATATGTGATGACGGCCAGACGTCCGCCGGGACGCAACACCTTGAGCGCGCCCTCCAGCAGTTCGCGCAACGCGCCCATCTCGTCGTTGACCTCTATGCGCAGGGCCTGGAAGAGCTGGGCGAGCTCTTTTTTCTCCTTGCGCGGGTCGATGAGCGGCTTCACGATGTCGATGAGCTGTCCCACGGTGTCGAGCGGTCTGCCGGCCTCGCGGGCTCTGACGATGGCGTCGGCCATGCGGCGGGCCTGTGACAGCTCGCCGTAGATTTTAAGGATGTCGCTCAGACGGTCGCGGTCGGTCTCGGCCAGCAGACGCGAGGCCGGGCGCGAGGCCGAGCGGTTCATGCGCATGTCGAGCGGTCCGTCGGCTCTGAACGAGAAGCCGCGCTCGGGGGTGTCGAAGTGATGAAACGACACACCGAGGTCGGCCAGCACGCCGTCCACTCCATCAACGTCATAATAGCGCATGAAGTTTGTAATGAAGCGAAAATTACTGTAGACCATCGTGAAGCGCGGGTCATCCTTGGGGGCCCGGCTCACGGCATCCATATCCTGGTCAAACGAATACAGGTGTCCGCCCATCGCGTCATCGAGACGCTCGATGACGGCACGCGAATGACCGCCTCCGCCATAAGTGGCGTCGACATAGATTCCTCCGGGCTTTATGTCCAGATCTTCAAGGCATTGTGGCAGCAAGGCCGGGATGTGATAGGGCTGGTCGCTCATAGTCGTTTTTTATTAGACCTCAAAATTACTAAAAATTTGCAAAAGCAAACAGAAAAGAAGTCATACATTATATAAAAAGTTATTAACATAAAGCCACGAACCCTTAAAATGAGGCTCAAAAGGTTTACAAATGCAAACGCAGGGCCGGTTTGCGTCACGCTGTAGCGGTGATAAAGAGGTCGTGAAAATCATCTTTCTATCAGTGTCAATCCGTAATAAATGTTAACAGGCGTGACGCTCGCGTTTCCCCTCATAATGTCATAGGTAAGATATGTTGGCTGTTTGGCAAAATCATGGCAAAAACTTCTATATATCTTCCCGTTTATAGTATTTTCTTAACGAAAATATCTCAAATTGCTCGGATTTGCCTGATTTTAACATATGTTTCTCCTCTCTTAGTAACCTATTGTCATGCAGAGTCTTTTGCAAAAATCACGTCGACAAAACAAGTTAAATACAGTTAAAAATCGGGGGGGATATTTTTAAAAAAAATTAATTAGTAATTTTGCAGTGCCCCCTCCTTATTGATAACACGGCAAACCATGGAACTTCAAATATGTGAACGAACCGTTCAACGCCTGTATTGAGAACATTTATGGGAAAAGCGCATAGAAAACAATAGTAACCAATCATTAAATAAACCAGTAATTTTATGAAAAAGAAAGGAATCATAGGGCTTTTCATGATCCTTTTTATGCTGGCTATATCTCCATTACACCTTGGAGCGCAAGTCGCTGTGGGTGGCGAAGGGTCTAAGCAGCAGACTAAAGCATCAGTGGTTTCGGGACAAGTGTTTGACACCGACGGTGAGCCGCTTGCAGGTGTGACCATCCGAAACGTCAAGTCAAAGTCGGCCGGATGTATCACCGATATTGACGGTAAATTTCGTATGCCCGTCTCCGGCTCGACCCGCATAGCCGTGAGCTACATCGGCAAGAAGCCTGTAGAGATGAATGTCACTCCCGGCAAGCCTGTCAAAATCATCATGGAGGATGACGAGTCAAAACTCAGCGAAGTGGTGGTGACCGGTATCTACTCGCGCAACAAGGAGAGCTTCACGGGTTCGTCCAAGACGTTTGACTCCTCGGAGCTCAAGGGGGTTGGCAGCCAGAATATCATACAGTCGCTCAAGACTCTCGACCCTGCGTTTACGGTGCTGGAAAGCAATGATTTCGGTTCCGACCCCAACCGTCTGCCTGACCTCGAGATACGAGGCAAAAGCTCCATCGTAGGACTCAAGGAGGAGTTTGGCGAAGATCCCAACCAGCCTCTTTTCATCCTTGACGGTTTCGAGTCGACGCTACAGACCATTATGGACCTCTCGATGGACCGCATACAGTCAGTGACGCTTCTTAAGGACGCAGCCTCTACGGCCATCTATGGATCAAAGGCATCCAACGGTGTAATTGTGGTCGAGACGAAAGCACCCGAAATGGGTCGTCTCAAGATGAGTTACAATGGTACATTCCAGTGCTCTTGGGCTGACCTCACCGATTATAATCTTATGAACGCAGCCGAGAAGCTCGAGTTTGAACGTCTCTCCGGCAACTTCGAGCATACCAACGCGGATTCGCAAGAGGCTTTGGTGATGCGTTACAACCGTCTCCTTGCCAACGTCAAGAGAGGAGTCGACACCTATTGGCTTTCCGAGCCTCTGCGTGACGGGCTCAACCAACGTCATAACATATATCTCGAAGGCGGTAGCAACGAGCTCCGTTTCGGTCTCGGCGTCAACCTCAACAAGATTACGGGTGTGATGAAAAACTCCGACCGTACCACCGGCGGCGGCTACCTCGACATCACCTACCGTCTCGGCTCGTTGCGCTTCATGAATAAACTCACCGTCGACTATATGGAGAATCATAATCCTATAGTGGCCTTCTCCGAATATGCCAACGCCAACCCCTATTATCCCAAGCGCAATCCCGACGGCAGTGTGGAGAAGTGGCTTGAATCGCCCGATATGGAGGGCTTCACTTCTGCCTCCCCCTCGGTGGGCAATCCTCTCTGGAACGCTTCGCTCAACTCTTACAACCGCGGCAATTCTCTTAACGTACGCAATAACTTCAACCTCGAGTGGCGTCCTATCGATGAGCTCATGGTGCGTGCACGTGTCAGCGTAAGCAAGGGTACGGACGAGACTGAAGTGTTTACCTCACCACAGGACACCCGCTTCAACGGTACAGAACTCCTTAAGAAAGGCTCATATTCCGACAACCGTACCGACGACTTCTCCTACGACGGAGACTTTACCGTAACATTCGGTAAGAGCTTCCGTCAGTCACATCAGGTCAATGCCGTAGTCGGTGCCTCAATCCGTGAGAATCAGAGCAAGCTGAAAAGTTTTTCGGCTCAGGGATTCCCCGAAGGCGACTTCACCACACCCGGATTTGCCAACCAGTATACACAGGGCGGCAAGCCATCCTATACGGAGGCAAAGAGTCGCGGAGTCAACTTCTACTTCAACGGTGGATATGCCTATAAGAACAAATATCTTCTTGATGTCAACTACCGTCTGGACGGCTCCTCGGTGTTCGGCTCCAACCGTCAGTTTACCACCACTTGGGCCGTTGGTCTCGGATGGAACCTCGCCAACGAGGCTTTCATACAGAACGCCACCGACATATTCAACATGCTGAAGATACGTGGCTCCATCGGTAACCCTGGTAACCAGTCGTTCGGTTCCTTCAACTCGATCACGACCTATAAGTACAACAACTGGATGCTCAACAACTTCGGTACCGGTGTGCTTATCGACGCTTTCGGCAACCCCGACCTCGACTGGCAGAAGACCATCGACCTTAACATCGGTCTCGACCTAAGTATGTTCAACCGTCTGCACCTCACCCTCGACGCCTACCGCAAGAACACAGACCCGCTTCTCGCTAATATAGGAATACCACTCTCCGTCGGCATCTCGCAGCGTCTTGAGAACATCGGACAGCAGATTAACACCGGTATGAGCGGAACCCTGCGCTATGCCATAATCTATAAACCCAAGCAGCGCATTAACTGGACAATGAGCCTCTCGGGTGCGACCAACAGGGCCGAATACCGCAAGATCGGTGCCAAGCTCAGTCAGTACAACCGTGAGAATATGACCAAAACCTTCACACGCTACCGCGACGGCGGTTCTCCGACGGCAATCTACGCTGTGCGTTCGGCCGGCATAGACCCTGCCTCAGGTAAGGAGATATTCATAACCGCAGGAGGTTCCTACACATTCTCACACAACTATGACGACGAGGTGGTGGTAGGTGACACCCGCCCCGACATAGAAGGTGTATTCGGAAACACCTTCTACTGGAAAGGTTTCTCGGCAAGCGTCCATGTGCGCTACAGTCTCGGAGGCAAGGCATTCAATACGACACTCTATCAGAAGGTGGAGAACCTCTCGGCTACCGCCTTACAGAACAACCAGGACAAGCGAGCCCTGTATGACCGCTGGCAGCAGCCGGGCGACATAGCCCAGTTCAAGGGCATACGCGAGCACTATTCGAGCAACCCCATGTCATCGCGCTTCGTCCAAAATAACGATTACATCACTCTCGAGTCAGTGCGCATAGGCTACGAGTTGCCCTACAAGTGGGTGAGATACATAGGCGCGCAGGGCATGACAATCAATGCCTACATGAACGAGATAGCCCGCTGGGCCACGATAAAGGACGAGCGAGGCACATCCTACCCGTTTGCCCGCAGCATGTCTGTCGCAGTGGGGCTTAACTTCTAATCTTTATATAAAGATACATATGAAAATCAAGAATATAATATCAGCCGCTATCGCTCTGCTGTCGGTAACCTCCTGCTCCGACTATCTCGACGTAAAGCCAAGCGACCGTATATCCGAGACCGTCAATTTCTCCTCGCTTGCCGGATTCCGTCAGGCTCTCAACGGCATATACGTAGAGCTTAACTCCAATCAACTCTACGGACGCTCGCTTTCGTGCGAATTTATTGAGACAATGGCCCAGCGTTATGCCGTATTTGCTGAAAACAAGTCGGCCACCGAGATTATGAACCTTAATTTCGGCAGTTCGACGGCTCAGTCAATAACGGAGTCAATCTGGGGCAAAGCCTACAATCTTATAGCCAATGCCAACCTGATAATAAAGAACTGTGAGGAAAACCGTGCCGTGCTCCCCGACGAGTACTATCATATAATCAAGGGTGAGGCCTACGCTCTGCGCGCCTATCTCCACTTTGACCTATACAGGCTGTTCTGTCACGCCTACAGCAGCAGTTCATCGTCAACTGCCATACCCTACTACGAGGCATTCTCACTCAACGTTAATCCGTCACTTCCTTCCAATGAGTTCATGGACAAGGTCATCGCCGACCTCACCATCGCTGAGCAGGAGCTACAGAACGACCCCATCATACGTTATGGTGTCGCAGGCAATCCCAAGGACGTGTTTCTTTCCTACCGCAACCTGCGTCTGAACCTCTATGCCGTGCAGGGACTCATGGCCCGCGTATATTACTATATATGTCAGCCCGACGGCCTCGAAGATGGTAATGCCGAATACAAGAGGCTGGCATATGAGTATGCCAAGAAGGTAATAGACATTCAGGAGACATACTTCCCCTGGGTCAACGCCACTGATGCTCTTACATCCACAGTCATAGACCACGTGTTCTCTTCTGAGGTGATGTTTGCTCTCCAAAACCTCTCTCGCGAATCGCTCTACAACTCCTGTTTCAATGCCAATAATCTCAAGCCGGCCGCTCTACTTGGATGCCGCAATGACGTAATCACCGAGATATTCGGCGGTTCGAAGGCTGGACAGGACTATCGCTACCGAGCCAACTTCCCCAACACGGTGTCGGTCGGCACCACCCCCTATCGAGTGTTCACCAAATACGAGGGCACCGATTCGCTCTACGCCCAGATGATACCGATGATACGTATCTCCGAGGCATATCTTATTGCCGCAGAGATCGGCCCGGAGGAAGGGGAGCGTCTTGAGCTTTTCAATACATTCCGTGAGCATCGGGGCATATCGGAACGTACAAGCGACATCAACGAGCTTACTCACGATGATCTTCGCCACAACACTCTGCTCGACAGGGAGTGGATCAAGGAATTCATCGGTGAGGGTCAGCTTTTCTTCTGGTACAAATGCCATGGCAGTCTGGGCATGCGTTCGGCCAACGACCCCGAAAACAAAACCCCGTTCTATGTGGCGTCAACGTCTAAATACGTCATCCCGATACCTGATGCCGAGACAAAGTATAACTAATCTTCAGCTATTAAAGATATGAAAAGTCTTTATAAGATATTACCCAGTATAGCACTCGCCGCCACTCTCTTTATTACCTCCTGCGAGAAGGAGCTCGACACTTACAAAGGTGAGAACGGCATGTATTTCGACACCTTCTGGAAAGGGGCCGAGACGTTCACCGACACCATCGACGTGCCATGGGGCATGAAAAACTCCTCAGTATACACACAGGAGATCGAGCTGGTGGTAAAGCTTTTCGGTAATATCTCTTCGGTCGACAGGCCATTTGAGATAGTAATCGAGGAGGCTCCTACCTATGTCAGCCAATACAAGCCCTCCGCCGGTGACGGGGAGGAGGTGGAGGAGGCCGTCAACCCACAGCCTCTCGATGTAGAGCCGGAAATACCTACCGATAAGGCTGAGCCAGGCATCGACTATGTGATTTCAGGCACGACTTTCGTAATGCCTGCAGGGGCCGCGGAGGTGTCCATACCCATCACGCTTATGCGTCGTGACGACCTGCATCTATGCAAGCGCAGTTTCAAGGTAAGACTCATAGAGAATACCTCGCTCAAATTCCTTTTCTCCCGCAGTCTCCCCGAGTATGACGTGGACGGCAATCTCTCATGGCGTCCCATGGACTTCCAGCGCATCATACGCATGGATGAGTCATTCCCCATACCCACATGGTGGGGCATACGCGGTGAACCATACTTCGGTGAATGGTCGCAGAAAAAGGCCATGCTCATATGTGACATAATGAACATCGACCGCGAGCGTTGGATGGCCGATGAGCTTCAGGTAGGTTACCTGCGTTTTGCCGGACAGTACATGCAGAAGTATCTCGACGAGCAGAAACTTGCCGGCAACACTATATACGAAGACGAGAAGGACTCTAACGGCGACCCTATAGAAATGGTGATGGGGCCCGAGTCGCAGCTCTGACAACCTCTAACAGTTAAATTGTAATTACGTATAATAAATGAAACGCAATCACATATATGGCCTCATCGTCACAGCGGCAATGGCCATGGCGGCCCCGGCCTGCTCCGACGATCTTGGCAACTATACCTATACCCCCGTCAATGAGGTAGATGTGGCATATGGCGACGAGTTGGTGCGCGGTGAGACATATACCTACATGGCCCACTCCGATTATATGCGCTTCTCTCCGAAATTAGAGTCTTCGCTCGGCATCACCGACGATGCGTCCTATGACTTTGAGTGGCGTATAATCCCTAATGACGCTCTGTCGGAAGACATCGACCCCGAGGAAGTTGTAGTGTGCCGCGAGCGCGAAATCAATTATCTCGTTGCTTTGCGTCCCGGGAAATACAACTGTTATTTCAGTGCCAAGGATAAGTCTACAAGCGTCACATGGACCGTCCCCTTCAAAATCATAGTCACCTCGGCCACCAACGAGGGTTGGCTCGTGTTGTGTGACGTAGGTGACAAGACCCGTCTTGACATAATATTCAACCGTACCGAGACCGAAGACATGCTCTTCCGCGATATGCTTGCTGACTTCGACTTCGACACCGGCAAGCCTCTCGGACTCTTCTACAATTATTCTACCTACCGTCGTCCCACCCTGCTCGTCACCGACAAGGACACCTACTGTCTTGATTCCGACGACCTGCACGCCGGTGATGACAACCGTCTCGCATGGGACTTCGGTCTGACCCCCGACAAGCTCAAAATCAAGGCTTCGGCCATCTCCCATCTTGCTAAGAAGAAGGTGTGGGCGGTTATTGACGATAATGACGAGCTTTACACCCTCACACTCGTCACCGACGACGGCACTATTGAGAGCGGTGCGGTATTTCTCTATCCCATGACCAAGATCGAAGGCAAGGAGCAGTTCAAGCCGGCCCCTTTCATCGGCATACATCCCAAGTGGGCGATGGGCGGACGTTTTGAGGTAAATCCGTTCCTCCTCTACGACGAGACCAACTCGCAGTTTCTCGTACTCACCAACAACTCCGTATATCCCGAAGTCATGACGTTTGAAAACAACAATCTCTTCGAGAATCCCACGGGTGGTCGCACAATGGTGTGGATGGAGCCGGTGAGCCAGCTCAATAGAGTTTCGTCCGTGCTCCGGGATCCTGCAACCAATGAAATGTTCTATTACGGCATCGGATTCTACACCAAGGAGGTCACCGAGGGTAGCAAAAAGACTACCATAAACTATCAATGCCAGGAAGGATACTGCCAGATTATAGGTCCCGGCGTTGAACGTGCCGAGCATTTCGCTTTCCATCACATGTGGAACTATCTCTTCTACAGTGTCGGCTCCAAGGTCTACAAGTTTGACCTAACTAACCCGTCGGTTCCAGCCGTTCAGGTGCTCGACTTCCCGGGTGAAGAGATTACCGAACTTAAGTTCAACCCGTTCTACTATCCCTCCTACAAGCGTTGGCAGCGCAACCGTGAATATGACCTTGTGATCGGTTCAAACGTTCAGGGTAAGGACGATAGCGAGTGTGGCATCGTGCGCTTCTACAATATCCCTGAACTATATACCGGTGCTATAACTCTCAAGAAGGAGTTTGACGGTTTCGGACGCATTGTCGAGATTGTATATAAGGAACCTGCAAAATAACAACATAAATACAGTAGAAAACATGAACATTAAAAGCATAGCCATTACAGCACTCCTCGCTGCTGTCGGTGTGTCTTCTCTTTCGGCTGGCTATACCGTGAGCGGTAATATCAGCGGACACGGCGGACGTATACTCTTTCTCCGTCCCACATCACTCGAAAAGGCCGACACTTTGGCCAACGTTGTCACATCCGACGGGTCCTTCAAATTTACCGGTGACGTTACCGCTCCATTCGAGGCCAAGATTATAGCTGTGGGCACTCAGGTAGATATACCGGTGTTTATCGAAAACGGTGCCGATATAAAAGTTGACGCCAAGACTGACAGCCGTCTTGTGCGCACATCCGGTGGCGGTGCGCTTCAGCAGTGCCGCAATGCCTACAACAATCTCGAGATTGAGACCGCTGCACGTCGTGACTCTGTCAATAATTACTATCGCACCACCTATGACCTCAACGACTACTTTTGGGTAGTGCAGCTCAAAGGCGCGCTCCAGCGGGAGAACGACCGTTTCGAGGCTGCGGAGGATGATTTCCTGTCAAAGAACGACAACATGGTCAGCGCGTCCGTAATAGCCCAGAGAATAAACACCCTCACGCGCAACAAGACTCTCCACAAGAAGTATTCCCTTCTCGGCCCCAACGCTCTTGCTTCGGAGCGCGGAAAGATGCTCAAGGAGAAAGCCGAACTATCATCACAGATTTCGGTCGGCGGCATAGCTCCAGACTTCACAATGCTCACTCCCGACGATAAGCCCATCACCCTTCACGGCATCAAGGGCAAAGTCAAGATTCTCGACTTCTGGGCATCATGGTGTGGCCCCTGCCGTGCCGAGACACCCAATGTCAAGGCCATATATGACGACTTCCATTCCAAGGGGCTCGAGGTCATAAGCGTATCGCTCGACACCAGTAAGGCCGCATGGATAAAGGCTATTGAGAAGGACGGCATGAACTGGCACAATGCTTCCGAGCTTGACAAGGGCAACACCGCACGCGATGTCTACAAGGTGTATGGTATTCCCTATATGCTCATCCTTGACGAGAACAACCGCATCATCTCCGAAGGTCTGCGTGGAGAGAGGCTCCGCGAGTTTATCGCCTCTCAGTTTCCCGACTGACAGAGACCAATTTATTAACCATTATAAATAAATCAATCGATTATGAAAAAAATCTTTACCCTCATTATCGCAGCAGCCATGGCCGCGCCTGTCGTTTCGGCCGAAGACGTCAAGATGTCAGTCTATGAGCGTTCGGGAGAGCTGACCGACGGATTCGTGCCCGGTGCGTTTGTCGGTTACATCACAAGCCCTGTGAGCTATGATGAAGGCACCAAGCAATACACCATCACCAATTGCCTCGGCTATGACAAGGCTAACGTGGTATTCAAAGTTCTTGAAAGCGAGAAAGTAGTGTGTGGCGGTGTTACCCGCTATGGCATTGAATATGTTGCGGATACCGAGCCGGCTGAAGGCAGCATCGTCAAGACCAACGGCTCGAATAAGGTCGATTTCGTTCTGAATCCCGAGGATCCGGAAAATCCTGACAATCCTAAGGACAATGCGTTTCGTTCGGGCGTTGTTTCCGGCGGCGAGGATTCCTATCAGTTTGTAAAGCCCGCGATGTGGGGCATTACCGAATACACTACTGATGCCGCTCTTCCCAACATGATCAAGCGCACCTATGCTGTAAAGCAGGGCAGCGGTTACAAGTTTGTCTTTGAGTTTGACTCGGTGGCACAGTGGATTGACTCGGGCGAGGGTTATGAGTATGCCGAATATCCCGCTCCCTACAACATGCTTGTCTTCTCTTATCCCGCCGACGGGGAAGGCGACGGTGACCAGACAGCAATCACTGACATCACGGCCGACAACGACGCCCCGGTGGAATATTACAATCTTCATGGCGTGCGTGTGGAGAATCCCACCCAGGGGCTCTACATCCGTCGTCAGGGCGACAAGACTCAGAAAGTAGTCATCCGCTAATCAGCGACTGACATAGTCCTGTAGAGGACGCAGAGAACGGGAGGTGGACATTTTAAGTAACTGCTCCCGTTCTCAACGTATTAAAATATACCAGTCTGTTAATTACTCTATTAATGAAACGACTTATCACTCCGCTTATCACCGGCGCGTTAGCATTGCCCGCCATGGCCGCCGATCCGGCTCCGCTTCCGGCCGACTTTGACTACACAGCCGTAACCAATCACTTTATCGAGTGTCTCGAAGGCCAGATTGACGGCGTATATGCCCCGGCCGTTTACAAGAGCGACTACACCATAGCTCATGACGATGTGGCGGCAGTCACAGCACGCATATGGGAGGAATGGGCCAAGGCCAACAACAAGTTTACTGTCGTCGACAAGAAAGAGCAGGATTTGCGCCGCTCGCTCAAGCCGTTTCCCGGCAATCTCGTCTCCTACACCATACCCACCTCGCTTGAGCCGTATTTCAATGAGCCTAACGAGCCTTACAAATATGAAGGACCAGATGCCAAGATGCAATACAACATAGGCACCAAGGGCACCCCTTCGGGTCCGATGCCAATGTTTATACTCCTTCACGGCTCAGGCCCGGTGTCGAGCGAAATCGCCAACATGAAGGTGGTGGCCGCGCAGGGTCATGACGACCCGAGCATATATTTTGTGCCCCGTATCCCCAACGGTATACAAAACTGGTATCGCTGGTTTTTTAAATCAAAGCAGTGGGTGTGGGAAAAAGTAATCCGTCAGGCTTTTCTGCGCAGCGACATCGACAGTGACCGCCTCTATTTTATGGGTGTCTCCGAGGGAGCTTACGGCACTCAGCGTCTCGCATCGTTCTATGCCGACTATCTTGCCGGTGTCGGTCCGATGGCCGGAGGCGAGCCTCTGGTCAACGCGCCTGCCGAAAATCTCCGCAACATCTATTTTGCCATACGCACCGGCCAGCTCGACACCACCTACGGACGCTCGACACTCACAGCCTATGCAGACGAGTATCTCAATGCTCTTCAGCATAGCGACCCCGAAGGGTATGCCCATAATGTCACCATTGTCCCGGGCGTGGGCCATAACCTCGGAGGCGACTATCGCATCTCCCATCTGCTGGCCGAGCGCACCCGTGTCACCAATCCAAAGCATGTGCGCTGGGAGAACTATGCGATGGACGGACGTTTCCGTACGGGCTTCTATAACCTTCATGTCATAGAGCGCAGCGAGTCGGCTTCGGCTGACTCCGACTATGAGCGCACCTATTACGAGATGGACATCAATGGCAACAACATAGACATGAAGGTGTCGGTGGCCCGCACTGTGGTGGACGAGTGGCTCACACAATACACCGCGACCCTCCCGATCAGGATTCACAAGACCTACACGCCGGCCACGCAGGGACGTTTCAGGATATATCTCAGTGACAAGCTCGTGGAGCTCGGCAAGGAAGTGGTGCTTACGGTCAACGGACGTGAACTCTTCCGCGGAGTGCTTCAGCCCAATCTCGCCGATATGGTCAACAGTTGCGCCGAATACTATGATCCCGAGCGCGTCTATGCCGCCTCCATCGACGTCGACCTTGCCTCAATGACTGGCTCGGGCCTCACTTCGGGCTTTGATGAAATCTCGATCGGCGTCTCTGACACGGACGCGCCTGTCAGTTACTATACTCTTCAGGGCATAAGGCTCTTCGGGTCACCCGTCACCCCGGGCATCTATATCGAACGCCGGGGCTCCGCCTCACGCAAAGTCGTTATCCGATAGGATAGTGGCCCAAACGGATAAAACGGATGATAAGAGGGTGTTGTTAAATACTCTCTTATCATCCGTTTTTCTTTTGTTTCACGGAGGTTTTTAGTTATATTTGCCGGCAATAAAAATATCAGTTTATGATTAAGACCATATATCTTGCCGGAGGATGTTTCTGGGGCACAGCCCATCTCTTTTCGCTCGTGCCCGGAGTGCAGTCGGCCCGTGCGGGCTATGCCAACAGTGTCGTGGCCTCACCGACCTATGAAGAGGTCTGCACCGGCCGCACTCAGGCCGCCGAGACTGTCGAAGTGACTTATGATGATGCTATCGTAGGCCTCACCGACCTGCTGTGTCTCTATTTCAGAAGCATTGATCCGCTGTCGCTCAACCGGCAAGGGGGCGACTCAGGCACGCAATACCGCACCGGTATCTATTACACCGACCCGGCCGACCGCCCTGTCATAGATGCCCAGATGGCCACCATACAGCGGCGCAACACTCAGCCGCTTGCTGTGGAGACAGGTCAGCTGCACAACTTCTATACGGCCGAGGAGTATCATCAGGACTATCTCTACAAGCACCCCGACGGCTATTGTCACGTCGACCCGGCCCTTTTCAAGGAGGCTCGCGAGATGAAACCACGCGCCGGGGCCGCCGGCAAGGAGGCTCTCAAGGCGCGTCTTACACCGCTCCAGTGGGAGGTCACGCAGCATGCGGCCACCGAGCAGCCTTATGTCAACGAGTATGACAACGAGTTTCGTCCGGGCATATATGTCGACATCGTCGACGGCACTCCGCTGTTTGTCTCCACAAGAAAATACAACTCGGGCTGCGGCTGGCCGGCCTTCTCGCGTCCTATCGATGACGCTCTCATAGACCGTCACCTTGACACTTCCTACGGACGGGTGCGCACCGAGGTGCGTTCGGCCTCTTCGGGCTCGCATCTTGGCCATGTCTTTACCGACGGACCGCAGGACGACGGCGGACTGCGTTACTGTATCAACTCGGCAGCCCTGCGTTTCATCCCGCTCGACGAGATGGCTGCGGCCGGATATGCCGACTATGTCGGGCTGGTGAAGCAGCAGTGAGGGATAAGGATACAAAAGGGTGGACAATAGGTTTGCGGATTATTTGCAAAACATTTGTATCCCCCGAGGCATAAACATTCAACATTCGATGACTGTTAGAAAGTTAAAGTCTAACGGTTATCGAATTTTTTTTCATATGTCATTACCCGTAAATCCCGAGGACCGTAACTTTGAGCGTAAGCTCTCAGAGATGAGTCCGTTTGAAATCAAAGGCACACTCATAAGTCTTGCCCAAAAGGATGCCCGATGCTCCACGGCCACATTTCTCAACGCCGGCCGCGGCAATCCCAACTGGCTCCTGTCGTTTCCGCGAAAGGCTTTCTTTCTTCTCGGACAGTTTGCTGTCAGCGAGTCGGAGAGACGCATGTATGACGAGCCCATCGGCATAGCCTCGTCGCCCTTACAGGACGGTGTGGCCCGACGTTTTCTTGATTTTCTCGACGCCCATGCCGACGACAAGGGCTCGCACGTGTTGCGCCACTATTACACTTACATGACCGGCGAGCCCCACAAGGCCGACCCCGACGAACTCGTCTTTGAGCTGGTCGACGGCATACTTGGCGACCATTATCCCACCCCTCCGCGCATATTGAAGTATACCGAGCTCATCACCCGCGACTATCTGCGCTGGGCCATGGGCGGAGGCGATGACACCACCATCTATGACCTCTTTGCCACCGAGGGCTCCACGGCAGGAATGTGTTATGTGTTCAACACTCTCCAGGCCAACTTCCTCATGCAGCGGGGCGACAAGATAGCACTTCTCACCCCCTGCTTCACGCCCTATCTCGAGATACCGCGTCTCGACGAGTTTGGTCTCGAAGTCGTCACCGTGAGTGCCAACAAGGTGAAGCAGTATGGCTATCATGACTGGCAGTTCCCGCCCGAGGAGATCGACAAGCTGCGCGACCCCGCTGTCAAGGCCGTGTGCATCACCAATCCCTCCAATC
The DNA here is from genome assembly GCF_910574735.1 of Duncaniella muricolitica. Taxonomy (NCBI): domain Bacteria; kingdom Pseudomonadati; phylum Bacteroidota; class Bacteroidia; order Bacteroidales; family Muribaculaceae; genus Duncaniella; species Duncaniella muricolitica. The sequence continues at coordinate 30,521 of NZ_CAJTCF010000009.1, forward strand.
CGCCGAGCGTGTGTCTCTCCACCCAGGTGCTCGAGCGGCTCGTGGAAGTGGTGAAGAAAGACAACCCGCGGCTCATGATTATCACCGACGATGTCTACGGCACCTTTATCAAGGGATTTCGCTCGCTGATGTATGTGCTCCCCTACAACACGCTCTGCCTCTATTCCTACTCCAAATATTTCGGAGCTACGGGCTGGCGAGTCGCAGCCATGGCTCTCCGTCAGGGCAACAATGTCTTTGACGACCTGCTTGCCGAGCTTCCCGACGACAAGAAAGCCATCCTCGCCCGCCGTTACAGCTCACTGACGCTCGACCCCTCGGGGCTGAAGTTTATCGACCGTCTCGTGGCCGACTCGCGCCTCGTGGGGCTCAACCACACGGCCGGACTCTCCACACCCCAGCAGGTGCAGATGGCTCTCTTCTCGGCCATGGCCTATCTGCATGCCGACGAGCTGCAGCCCAAACTCATAGAGATAATACACCGCCGTCTGCACGACCTCTGGAGCACAACCGGCTTCACCCTGCTGCCTGACCCCAACCGTGCCGGCTATTACAGCGAAATTGACCTCATGGTGTGGGCCAAAAAGTTTTATGGCGAGGAGTTTGCCGATTATCTCGATAAAAACTACGAGCCGATTGACTTTGTGATACGTATGGCCAACCAGACGGCCATCGTGCTTCTTAACGGAGACGGTTTTGACGGCCCCAAGTGGTCGGTGCGCGCCTCGCTGGCCAACCTCGACCGCGACGCCTATCTCAGCATCGGCACCGCCATCCGCCACATCCTTGACCAATATCACGGAGAATATATCAAAGCCACTTCCGGCTGACATCCGCCACTTCCTCCAAGAGGCGTGTAACGACAAAAGTCACACGAGAGACATGTTAAAAACCATGCTTCTTGTGTGACTTTTGTCGTTACGCGTCTTTGTCATATATATTTTTAGCTGTAATTTTGCATTATATGACAGATCACTTAGACATCAACGCCATAGGCGGGTTGTGTAACCGCATGCGGGCCATAGCCACCGCATGCAGGCTGGCGTCGGCATCCAATCGCCGGCTCAGAGTCATATGGCACAGCAATGACGAATTGCGGGCCCCCTTCAACGAGCTGTTCTGTCCTCTGCCTGACGATATAACGCTCTATGAGCCGTCGGATGTCGAGTATGCTCTGAAGTGGGAGATGCCGCGAAAAAAAAATCTGTATGCGTCAGCCCTCTATCAGACCCTCGCCTATAAGGCGGTGTATTCCGACACGTCCAATCTCATCAGATATTGCGGCCGTGACGAGGCTCTGCGGCAGGAAATATGCTCTATGAAAGGCAATATACTCATTATTTCGGGCCTTTCGATAGGTGGGTACGATGCAGAGCGCATGCGTATGATGTTCAAGCCCTCTCAGGCTGTGGCAAGGATTATAGAAAGCCGCACGTCACGGTTTGACGCCCATACGGTAGGGGTGCACATACGCCGCACCGACAATGTGAGGTCAATCGAGGACAGTCCGCTCTACCTGTTTGTCGGTGAGATGGAGCGGATATTGCGGCAAGAGCCGCTGACACGTTTTTTTCTCGCCACCGACGATGCGGGAGTCATGAGAGAACTCACCGGCCGGTTTGGCGACAAAATCATATGTGGCGACGACAATGTGAGCCGCGACACACTGCGTGGGATGATGCATGCCACGGCCGACCTGTGGGCTCTCGCGTCGACAAGCAGGATTCTCGGCAGCTTTTACAGCTCTTTTACCGACCTTGCCGCAGTGTTGGGCGACATTCCGCTGCGAATCATGGTGTCACCCGATTGCAGAGACTGATAATTGCCGTGCTATTCAATAAATCGCCTATAAGAACGTTATATCTATTAACGCATTATCCAACACTCTATGCAGGAAATAGTATTTGCCACCAACAATCAGCATAAACTCTCCGAGCTGCGTCGCATCGTCGGGGAGAGATTTCACATATTGTCGCTGTCTGACATCGGATGTCATGACGACATCCCCGAGACGGCCGACACTCTTGCAGGCAACGCTCTTCAGAAGGCTCGCTATGTCAAGGAGCATTACGGCTATGACTGCTTTGCTGATGATACGGGGCTTATAGTCGATGCGCTTGGCGGCGCGCCGGGTGTCTATTCGGCCCGCTATGCCGGCCCGGGCCACGACAGTGTGGCAAACATGCGTCTGCTGCTTGACAATATGAAGGGCGTCACAGACCGCTCCGCACGCTTTGTCACAGTCATCGCGCTGATACTCAACGGCTGTGAACTGACCTTTGAGGGTAGAGTGGAAGGTGAGATACTTACCGAGCCCCAGGGTGAGGGCGGATTTGGCTACGACCCCGTGTTTCGGCCCGAAGGGGGCCAACTGTCGTTTGCCATGATGAGTGCCGATGCCAAAAACGCCATCAGCCACCGCGGACGGGCCACGGCTGCACTTATGAAATATCTCGACACGATGGACTGACTATGATGAAACAGCGAATAATATATATATTGTTGTCTCTTATGGCATTACTGCCTGTGCATGCCCAGATTGCCACCGGCAGTTGGCGGCAGTATCCCGTGCACGGAGAGTTTTCCGACCTGATAGACACAGGCAAGGGGGTGTGGTATGTCACCGGCGGATGTCTTTATTACTACGACAAGAAAGACGACGAGACACGGTTTTATGAAGGAGGCAAGGAGCTGTCGGACTTCACCATCAGGTTTGTCCGTTATAACTCAGAGCGCGACATGCTTGCCGTGGCTTACAGCAACGGCAACATCGACATGATATTGCCTGACGGCTCGAGAGTGAACCTTCCGGAGATTAAGGACGCGACAGCCAATGTGGAGAAGAGCCTCAACGACATCGTGTTTGACGGCAACGACATGTTTGTTGCCACAGCTTTCGGCCTCGTTATCTATGACCTTGACCGTCTGGAGGTAAGGGAGTCGGGTATATATAACCGTGACATAAGCACAGTCATTGTCACTCCGCGTCACATATTGCTCGCACCCTCGGCCCATGTCGAATGGAAATACAAACTTATGTGTATCGAACGCGGCCGCCCCATCAACAATTATGATAATTACAGGGTGACAGCCGAATATTATGACCTGTTCAGACAGGCGGTGCCTATGAACGAGGAGCGCACGCTCTTTGCCACCATACGCTATAATCACGCCGGGACTATTGAGGTCAGGGATGACGGTTCGGTCATGATACAGGACAGCGACACACGTGACTATAAGCTGTCGGCTATTACAACCGATAAAGATGGGGTGGCATGCTTTATCTCGGACGAAGGCCGCATATGTCATTTCACCGGGTATAACTCGGTGACTGTCGATATGTCGCTCCCCGCCGAGTTCAAGGGCAATCTGTTTGCCGCATATGACGGACTATCGTCTATATGGCTTGCCGACGAGAGCGGCCTCGGCAACTACTCTGTGGCTTCCGACGGTAGTGTGACCGTGTTGCGCGACAAGTCGGTGCCGTCCGATGCCATCACCTTCAATGAGGTGTGCAACATGTTTCCCTCCAATGACCCCTCGCGCTTCTACATAGCCAATCTCGGTATGAACCAGATTCACCCTGTCGGGAGCAGTGAGTTCTACACCAAGCGTCTGTATCTTAACATGGTCGGTAAAGGGGTGGTGTCAAACATAAATCCTACCGGAGCTACAGGCAATACGAGTCCGGGCAACAATGCCATTAACCGTGGCGGAGATTACATATATTCTCCGACCCAGATAGCCGAAGACCCAGACTATCCCGAGCGTCTCTTTATCGGCAGCGGCAACGAGGGTCTCTATGTCGTGGAGGGCGACAAGGTGGTCTTGAAGATTGACGGAAACAACGCTCCGATGAAACTCTATGGAAACTATTATTGGGGCACCATGGCTGTAACTATCGACAGTGAAGGCAATCTCTGGGTCGCTTCGATGACCGCGCTTCCTGACAAATCAATAATCATGCTTCCGGCCGCCAAGCGGAGAGCCGCCGATCTGAGCGGGCTCAAGAGCGATGACTGGATTGTGCCCGATTATGCCGATTTTATCCATTCGCGCGACATCAAACTGCTTTTTTGCCGTCGCTCGTCCATGCTGTTTGCAATAGACAGTGATAATAACCGCGGATTTCTGGCCGTCGACCGGCGAGGCACTCCCGGTAATGTGTCCGACGACATTGCCTTGGTCAACAGCGAACCTATCGACCAGGACGGTAAGTCGTTCAAGCCAATGCTATGGACCTGCATGATCGAGGATAAGCGCGGACATGTATGGATGGGCTCTACCTCGGGAGTTATTTCGATTACCAATCCGTCCAAGGCATGCGACAGCGACTTTCGCATCAACCGTATCAAGGTGCCGCGCAACGACGGTTCCGGTCTGGCCGACTATCTCCTGGAGAGCGATAAGATTGTAGCCATGGCCGTCGACAACTCCAACCGCAAGTGGATAGCTACAGCCGCTTCGGGCCTCTTTCTGGTCAGTGAGGACGGCGACCATATAATCTCGCATTTCACCACCACCAACTCTCCGCTTCCCTCCAACACCATCACCGCCCTTCATGCCGACCCGACAGGCAACTCGATATTTGTCGGCACTCTTGCCGGCCTCTATGAATACTCTTCTTCATCGGGCCCGACCAAGGATGACTATTCCGAGGTCTATGCCTATCCCAATCCTGTGACGCCCGACTATTCGGGATGGATTACGATAGCCGGACTTATGGAAAACTCGCTGGTCAAGATAGTTGACTCGTCGATGAATCTCGTCTATCAGACCACGTCGGAGGGAGGCACGGCCCTGTGGGACGGCTGTTCTATGAACGGCTCGCGTGTGCGCAGCGGTGTCTACTATGTGCTTGCGTCCTCCAGTCAGGGCGACTCGTCCTACTCCTCGACATCGGCAGGCGATGTAGTTGCAAAGATTATGGTGGTCAACTAATAGTCAGTCGCACGCGTTATATTTTAGTATATAAAGACTTAGAAGATACTACATATATGGAAAAATTTCGATATGCCGACGATTCCGACCGCGCCTATGGTGCTGCCGGTATGGCTATAGGCCTTGTGGTCTATGACGGTGACGACATTCTATACTCAATAGATCTTGATGCGGAGCCGGCCGACATACTCACGCTCTCGCCCGATTTCTTTTTTGCCGGCAATCCCGGGGTTTCGGCCAAAGCGGCCTGGACACAACTGGTCAAGAATTTCAATCTCGGAGTGGCCATGCTCATCTCCAATGTGATGTGTCGCCACATGGTGCATTCCGGCCATGATGTGCCGGCCAATCTCACTCTCGAGCTCAAGGCTCTGGCCCATGAGGAAGGAGCCGTAGCATGCGCGCTTGAGGATGACGAGATAGACCGTCTCTTTGACAAGAGTTACAATTATCTGCGCCGTGTGTTTGCCCATCGCGGAGTCCAGGCTGTGGCCCATGATTTTGCCTCTACACTGGCCGCCCGCCGCACGCTCTCCCGCCTCGATATCCTCGAGCAGCTCCACGCTCTGAGCTCATTATAATCCTATAGTTAAAAAAGTAATAAGTTAAAAAAGTCAAGATAATAGTTGAGGTGATATTGTCCTCCACACTATTATCTTGACTTTTTTAACTTATTACTTTCTTAACTCTAAGAATTACTTGCCGGGGGTAACTTCAACAGCCTCCACCTCAAATACGAGAGTGGCGTTGGGGCCGATGCCGGCCTGGGGCTGTCCGTCAACACCGTAAGCGAGTTCGCCGGGGATATAGAGCACATACTTGGCACCCTTCTTCATCATGGCGAGACCTTCGGCAAAGCCGGGCACTGTGCCACGTGGGCTGAGGGTTGCGCCTTCGTCGTTGCTGTCAAATACGGTGCCGTCAATGAGCTGGCCCTTGTATTTCACAACCGCGCTGCCGGTTCGGCCGATAGCTTCGCCGGTGCCCTCGTTGATTACCTTATAGGCCAGACCTGACTCGGTGGTCTTGATGGAGGGGTCGTTCTTGATAGCGTCCTGGATGTAGGCGGCACCCTTCTCCTTGTTTTCCTTGGCCTCGGGAGAGTTTTCCTTGGCGGCCTTGGCAGCCTCTTCCTGAGCCTGGTAGTATTCCATCATCTTCTGCTGAGCCTGCTGGGCGAGCATCTGGAATGTGGTCTGGGCCTCGCGCATCTCCTCGATGCTTACCGAGTCGGTGTTGAAGGCCTTGGCATATGCCTCATATATTTTAGCACGGTCAACCGAGATGCCGGCCTGCTCGTAGCGGTAGAGCTGACCTGCGAGCTGCAGACCGAACGACAGGCCGGTCAGATAGCCCTGCTGGGTGGTGTCGGTCATGATCACCTGCTTCAGACCGCGCAGGATGTCATCCTTTCTCAGGGCCTGCTTCTGGTCTTCGGGGATGGTGTTGTATTCGCTTGCGAGACGCATGCCGTTGGTCGCACCGAGATAGGTGGAGAGTGAGTCGGCAAAGCCCTGGTCGGCCGCGCCGGTCGAGCCACTGTTGCTACATGAGCTGGCTCCGAGCAATGCTGCGGTGAGACCGCAGACAGCTAAGATTTTTTTCATTGTGTGGTTAAGTGTATTTTGTGTTAATGATGTTTTCCGATCAGAGCACCTTGATAAGCTCCACGTCAAAGATAAGGGTGGCGTTGGGGCCGATGACGCCGCCGGCTCCGTTGGGGCCGTAGGCAAGCTGTGAGGGGATGTGGAGACGCCACTTCGAACCGGCTTTCATGAGCTGGAGTGCCTCGACCCATCCGGGGATTACCTGGGTGACGCCGAAGGTGGCGGGAACGCCGCGGTCGACAGAGCTGTCAAACACGGTGCCGTCGATGAGTTTGCCTGTGTAGTGCACCTCTACGCGGTCGGTCGACTTGGGGGTGGGGCCGTCGCCCTCTACGAGCACTTCATACTGCAGGCCCGAGGGTGTGGTCTTGACCTCGGCACGCTTGCCGTTCTCTTCGAGATAGGCCTTGCCGGCTTGGGCATTGATTTCGGCCATCTTCTCGGCTTCGGCTTTCTGCTTGGCTTCCATGCCCTCGAAAAATTTCTGAATCTCGGCCTTGGCTTCGTCATAGGTCATCTTGGGTTCGGCTCCGTAAAATACGGCTGCGACACCGTCGGCAAAATCCTCGACGTTGATTGTCTGTATGCCGCTTGCGCGGAAGTTGTTGCCCATGCTCAGTCCGAGAGCATAGCTGATGCGGTCAAGTTCTTTATTGTCCATGATTTAAATAAAGTTAGTCATATTTATAGTAAAACGTTGAGGAGATGCTAACAAACTACAAAGGTAAGCGATTTTGTCAAGGTTGCAGGTTATTTTTAATTAAAAAAGTTAAAAAACCTGTGCTATCGGCTGTCAATGCGACACATTTATGCCGCTCAGGCCGTCGGCAATCTCCTTTAGAGATAACGCCGGCCTGAGTTATAAGGTTCACATTCTGACGGCTGTAAGGGTCAGAGGATGAAATATTTCATTGAATCGCGCGAGTAGTAGTCGTTGAAGAAGCGGATGTTTTCCTGAAACAGCCGTCGCCCGGCGGTTTCAGATATTACCGATTTCATCGCCGCGTCGGCAAGCATTTTGTTGTCAATCATATATTGGCGCATCTCGGGGGTGGTCATGCTTTGGTTGCATATGAGCGAGATGCCGTCGTCTGTGGCCTCGGCTTTGTCATAAAACTTGTTGCCGCGTAGCTTTATGCATGTTGCCCATCCCGGCAATATTGTTGTGGTGCCGTCCGAGTTGATGAAATACACCATGTTGTCACACTCCTCGAGATCCCGGATGATTTCCGGAGGGATATTTTCATTGCGCGGCTTGTCGGGATAGGCTTTGGCCATATATTCCTTATAGTCGGCATACACTCCGAGGCGTTTGTTTTTAAGATTCTTCATCAGATAATGATACGTGTTGTTGTCATTATCCTGTTTCTCCCGGTAATTTTTCAGAGCCGTGTCATATGCCTCCTCAGGGAGAGCCTGAAGGCCGATGCTGTTCATGACCCAGGCCCCGTCAAACCACACCAGCGACATCAATGCCGACATGCCCTCTTTGACTTCAGACGAGAATTTTTCGCCCGGAAGAGTTGTTGCCGACATTGACATCTCTTGGCCTTCGAGGCTGACCAATATGGCTGTCTGTGTGTCGACTTTCTTGTATTTGTAATACTGATAGGGGAGTGACTTTATCTCGCGCAGCAGCGGCAGATATTGTTCTTCTTCCTCCTCGTGATAGAGGTCTACAATCTCGGCGAGCCATTCATAGGCCGGAATGGCGAGTGGTCCGATGTGGGCGTTCATAGGCACGAACGACTCTACGGCATATTCCGTCTGGCCTTTTTTGTCGGGAGATTTGATATTGTCGAGCAGATGGCTTATAAATGCTTTGTAATCCGCTGACACTGACTGCATGTCGTTGACCCTTGTCAGATAGCAGCGGGTGCAGAGCCAGGAGCAAAGATTGCGTATCTGAAAGAACAGGGGCACACCCGCCTCTTCCTCGGGCATGATGGCCGGACGGGCGGGTGAGTCGGGTGCATTCTCATAGGCGTCGGTGAGTTCGGGCATAAGTCGTATCGACAGCATGGACAATGCAGGATTGAGCGGACTCATCACGGTGTCGGGTTTCGCACCGTTGAGCGTGTACCAGATGAGAAACTGCACGGCATGCAGCGAAGGCAGTTCATCGTCATAGGGGACGGGGATGGCCGGTTTGTCAAGATTGAAAAACGGTAGCTTTCTGCCATATTTCTTCTCGTGAAGCGAAGTGAAGGCTGACCATACACCGCAGCCCGACACAAGGTCCTCGACATAGCAGGCCAGGTTGATGGCCAGACGTTTGATGTATTCCGGAGCCATGCTGCCGCCAATCGCCTGTTGTATTATGTCATACAGTCTGTTGGAGAGCGATGTGTAGAATGAGTCGCTTTCAAACCTTATGCCTTTGAAGTGTGTGGCACTGAAATCCATCAGTGTCACCTTGTTGATCTGTGTCTTTTTTTGACGCGGGTTGATTTTTGCCATCGTAATATTTTATATTAATATAACAGATAAATTCCGGATTTTGATGTCTGGCACTATGTCATATACTTGCTCCGGCCTCTTGCTCAGCGTCGGCGGGCGATGATGAACGTGCTTTCGTAGGGCGAGAGATTTAAAGAGAATGTCCCGTTATCATCGGTTGCGATAGTCTCTCGCTCCAGAGTGGCGGGTCGCCAGTATTCAAGAGTCTTGAACCGGGCACGCACGCGCGATTCCTTGCTGTAGGCCGATTCGCTGTGATTGTAGACAAAGTAAATCTCCTCGTCGGGGGTCGTGCGGTGGAAAAACAATACTTTGCTGTCGGGAAGATTGTCGCTGGCTATATGTATGTCGGGAGCGATTGCGGCCTTTGCCAGTGCGTCCTCCGTAGTCTCGCCCTTGTTGCACCATATGACGGTCGCGCCCTGCTCACTGAGTTGTAGGAGTTTGTTCTCGGCCTGAGGCGAGATGCGAGTCCTGTCCTGCACGATAATGGCCTTGTAGCTCATGCCTCCTGTCACGTTGATGAGTCTGTTGGCAGCCGACATGCGGTTTAGAAGCGCGTCGGATGTGCATACGTCAAAATTATATCCCTCGGGTATCTCGGGAAGTTTGTAGCTGAAAGTTTTCAGCGGAGCGTCATCCCCGATGTAGACGCAGAGATCGACCACTGGCGAGCCTTTGCGGAGCAGGGCGGCACATCGTGCCTGATAGTCCCAGAAGCGGCCAGTGTTGCCCCATTCGGGATGGTGGCGGTGAAACACATAGGGATGGCTGCTGGCCGAGTCGTCATATTTGCGGTCGTCCCACGGCTGATAGGATGAGGCGCAGACGGCAAACTCGTTGATGCCGCGGCAATAGGCGATGTTGGCGATGCGGAGTAGCCTGTCCCACGTCTCGTCATAAGGTGTGTCGGTAAATGCCTCGCCCGAGGCATTGATTGTTGCTATGCATGCTGACAGGGTGACGGCAAGAACACGTTTCATGGTGTGTCGGATAAGATTACTGATTTATGCTGTAAAATTAGTAAAAATTGCCGAGACAATCCCTATAGGTCAGACGGTATTCCATGTTTGAAGCATGAAAGCCCCGCGGATTGTTGCCATACCGCGGGGCTTGGATGTCGCTTTTAAAGGATGCGACTTCTATATCGGCCGGTCACCGGCTCAGGATATAGGTAAGGAATATAATTATTTGGAAACTTTCAGTCATGTATGGGACGCCAGGTGTGCAGCACTACGTTAGAGGCATTGGCTCCGTCGCGGGTCTCCCACCATTTTTCATACCATGGGATAAAGCCACCATATACTCCGTCGATGCTTTGTGTCTCGCGGGGCCACAGCCAGGCTCTCGGAGCGAGGAACATCTGCGGAGTCAGTGTGCCTTTGTCGGGGTCGGGGGCCGTTATGGCTGAGGTCTTGCCGTCGGGCTGATGGACGATAACTCTGAAGCCGCCCATGTTGCCCTCCGCTCCGGGAAGCTCAGCCTTGTCGGAGAGGGTGAAGTTTTCGGGCACATCTATGGTCACATACTTGCCGGCTCCGCCCCACGCGAAAGCATTGATAGGAGTCGAGTGGCTGTTGTCGGGATTCCACCATCTGTGAAACTCTCCGTCGCTGCCTTCGGGCTTCAGTGTGTAGTAGCCGTCAGAGTCGGGGTTGTCGGGCGAGCCGGTCATCGGGTATTTTGATTGGATGAACACCGGAAGCGTGCCGCCGGCTGCGAGAGCTGTGACACGTGCGGTGGTCTCACCGGCTACATGGCTTATGCCGAACACCACGTCGTTGAAGTCAAAGTCAAGGCTGCCGCCAAGGTCTTCACAGGCTATGATCCAGCCCTGCGCCGCCGGTTTATCATCGGGCTTCAGTTCCTCGAGATCATCGACAAAGCTACCGTTGACTCTCAGCAGCATGTCGTTCATGTCATGGTCGCTGCCGTTGAGACCGTTTTCGGTCTCGGCATATCCGTCCTCGACGCCCATGATTGTCTCACCGTTCCACTGATAAGCCACAAATGGCGTCCATGGTTCGGGCGAGCCTCCGCCGGTGGTCATCTCTGAATCAAATTGTCCGCCGATGGGTCGGTGGGAGTGGCCGTGGTTCATGGTGTTGCCCATATATTTATTCATGAGTGGCACGGAGAACTGTATGCGGCGGTTGTCAATCTTCATGGATGTATCCAGGCCTTTCTCAAAGATGTATTGGCCGCTTGTGATGACAAAGAACGCTATGTGTGTGCCAAGAGGGAATTTATAACTTCCCGTGGCTCCGGGTTTCAGCTCGTTGTGGCTGTCAAACTGGTCGGGAGCGTAATACACCAGGCGATATTTTGCCGAGCGGAATTCCGCAATGTTGCCTGTATCGTCGGGATTCTGTTCAGCATATGTTACATAGTCGGCAAACCGCTTGCACATATTCCAGTCCCAGGTATTGTTTTTACCCTCCTCATGACCTTGCCCCGGGCGGATAATGCCGAGAGCGTCACCGTTGGACGCAGTGCCGGCCACAAGGCCGTTGGAGAGCCGGTCCCAATCGGTGTATCCATCTCTGGGATTAGTCGACAACAGGTTGGAGAAGGGGCACGCGTCATACATAAGTATGAACTTGGGCTTCTTGAGCAGCAAGGCTATACGCTGCTCTTCGGGAAGGTTGGCCTCGGCGTCGGTGTAGTAGAAATAACCAAACGAGTTATAGTAACTGGTGCTGCCAAACAGGTAGTCGACGGATACCTCCGACCGGTCTTCGGCTACGATGAAGTCCATGCGGTCGTCAATGTGCAGTCTGTCACGATATTTCTCGAGGTTACACTGCCCGTCGCCCTTGTTGATTTCTTCATGGAATACACCGGTGCTGCCTACAAACGGCACGAGATCGCCGGCCGAGTAGGCCTGATCCTCGCTTGCATTCTCGGGCTTGAGATAGCTTTGACGATAACTCTCAAAATCGGTTACAGGACTTTCGGCGAGTCCGTATAGCTTGAAGATGTTGTTGATGTATGCGACATTGTTGGTTGCACCTTTGAACCGCAGGCTGTAGATGGTATAATTTACACCCTGTATGCGTATTAGGTTGCCCTTGAGGTTGTTGATGCCTCTGGCTGTGATTTCGACAGTCCTTTTTTCACCGCCGGTAGGATCGAGTATAAGTCCGTCCGCGCCTGTAAACTGATAGCCTGTCCAGTTGTAGTCCGACCACTTCATCTGTGACTTGACATCGGCATCGAGGTCGGCAGGTGTGGAATATGTCAGCTCAAAAACCGCGGAGTTGCTCACCATGTCGGAGGGCAGACCTCCGTCGATGTGTGCGTTGACGTTCCATTCCGGCCCGAATGTGTATCCGTTTTCAGCCTTGATTTCCGGATTGCCGTCTCCGTCGGCACCCTCCTTGACTGTCAGCGGGGAGTATTCTTTATATTTGACATTGACATCTTTGATGCCGAGCGGGTTGCCGTCATTGGTGATGAATTTGCCCCAGAAGTCAGAGTTGTAGTCACGGTCGACGGGCATGGAGCCGAGACCGCGGTTCTCGCCTATGTCCCAGGCATATACCGGCGCGGTCGTAGCTTCGGTGCGTGAGCCGCGTGAGCCTATTGCCATGCGGCCGTTGTTGATTGGAGTGTATTGGGCATAGATGGCCTTGCCCTTGTCATCGAGTATCTGCACGTAGGCTTTTTTGAGACCCTGTGGATAGTCAAATTCTATCGATGAGGCCAAGCCTGCTTCATATGAGGCTACAACGGCACAGGCCGGATTGCCCGGCCAGGAAGTATAGACGTTGACGGTGGAGGCTTTGGTAAGCAGCGAACTCTCGATGTCGGCATGTATGCGCACTGCGATATTCCATTCGTGGTCGAGTGACGATATGCCAAACTTTTTGATAAACTCGCGGTTGTAAAGTTCCTGCCTGTCGGGCACCTCTAGCCTGTCGCTCTGACAGGCCGAGAGGACCAGTGCCATAAGCACGCCGGCTGTCATCGGGTGTCGGAGGCTAAATGTGTTTTTGGGTTTCATTATTAATGTCGATATGAAGGTTAAGTCCAAAGAAATCAAAAAACGTCAGGGCAACGTGGCGGTCTGCTATCGCGTTGGTTGCCCTGACGCGTCAATCGGCTACTATCTGATTAATTAACAATCATTTTCACTATGTAAGTGTCAATAGCTACTATATATACGCCTTTCACAAGGTTTATTTCGGTTGAGCCGTCAACGACAGTGCTGCATACGAGCTTGCCGTCGATGGCGTAGATGCGGGCTTCGGTGCGGGCCTCGCTTGTTATGGAGATGCCGCCGGCAGAGGGGATGACGCTCACGCCGTTGTCGGCGATGGTGATGTCGGTGATTCCAGTAGTGGTTTCATCGACGAGACGCACGTTGTCGATGAGATAGTTGGGCGCGTCGCTCTCTATGCCGAGACGCAGTTTGAAACTGTTGCCCACGGTGTTGGTCTTGTCAATAGCATATGATTTCTCGGTCCAGGTGCCCTCGGGAGCCTGTTCTTCATATCCGCCCTCATCCATGTAAAATATCACATGGTCGTCGGCCTGTACGCGCATTCTTTTGTAGTTGGCGTCATCGGCATAGCGGTAGAGGTCAAACTTGATGGCCGTATAGTCGGCAAGAGTCTTGCCCGCAGGGAGGGTCACGTTGATTTCATGGACGGTGTTGTAGTCGCTTGTGCCTGAGAACCGGGCCACGATGTTTTTGGCATCGGTCGGGTCGGCTGCGGTCTTTACTTCACCGGCAGCTTCGCCGCCCCAGCGGTTCCATGCCGTGAGGGTGACATCTGTCGCGCCGTGGTGCTGGAAGTCGTTGAGCATGAGCACTCCGTCGGTCACATTGCCGTTGGCTGTCTCATAATAGTCACCGGGCTCTACGGGGGTGTTTGTATCTTTCATCTCAAGACGCAGATTGTCGATAGCATAGTGGGCATTATTGCTTTTGATGCCGATATGCAACAATATGGCGTTTCCGGATGTAGTCACAGCAGTTATGTCATATGATTTCACGGTCCATGTGGTCTCGGGTGCCTGTTCGATATAATCTGTGTCAATATAGATTTCGCTGTTGTCGATGCCTATATACATCTGTTTATAGTTGTCGTCATCGCTGTATCTGTACAGATCGAAAGCAATAGATTTGTAGTCTGAGATTGTTTTTCCGGCAGGGAGTGTGACGGGGATTTCCAGGACGGTGTTGTAGTTACCGCCTCTGAACACAGCGACAAGGTTGTCGCTGTCGGCCGGGGCGGATGTCACTTCGCCTGTACCTTCGGCCGGATTGTTGTATATGTCATAAACGGTCACTGTGTCGCCGGGCTTGGCGTTCTGGAAGTCTTCGACCATGAGCCATCCGTCGGTGACAGTGCCGTTGGTCGATGCGGCCTGAGCCACAAATGTCGGGATGGCCAGTAAGGCCGTCGAGAGCAGAAAGTAAATCTTTTTCATAATCTTCACTGTGTTAGGATTAATATTTTATTTTTATGGTCGCGCTGATGTTGTTGCCTGACGTTATGCTGATTATATAGAGGCCATGGGCAAGACCTGAGAAGGGAATCGAGCCGTCGGTGTATTCGCCTGATGCCATGATGATGCCTGAGGGGAGTGCAGTGACAGTGTATGCTCCGCTGTCGGCTCCGTTGACATTGATACGGTTGCCGGCTATGCTGACGCTTACGGCCGTGCGGTCGGCTATGATCGGCTCGATGCCTGTAGTGTTGTTGTCGGGACCGTAGATGCGGTAGCGGCCGGCGCAGTTGAGCCAGTTGAGGTAGTAGAGACAGCCGTCATAGTAGCGGTAACGGCCTGTGGGGATGGCGGTGTCGACAAAGTTGTCGATAAATTTCCAGGCGTCGCGGCTTGAGGAGGCGAGTGTGCCCGAGGCATTGCAGCCTACGAGACCGGGCGAGTGCTCCTTGGCTCCGCCGTAATACTGGTGTTCGGTGCCGTTGAGCTGATACTGATTGTGGTAGCTGTCCACACCCTTGGAGATGAAAAATTTCTGCTGGCGGCCGAGGAGCTCGGGATAGTCTACTCCCTGAGGCTTGAACCATGCGAAGTCGATGGCCATATTCATGGCGCAACGCCAGGCGTCAAAGCAGAAGTTGCCGTGCTCGCCTTCATGCTTGGGTCGTCCGTCAAACTCGGCATAGTCGGGCATGAGGCCGGTGTTGGGGTCGGCAAATTTAGGCCACATCTCGCGGCTCTTGGCTGCGAGTTCGGTGTAGAAGTAGTTGTCCTTGTCGGCCCACATGCTCCACAGTTCGTAGAAGGCGGGCAGGTGGTAGGAGGGGTCGGTAAACACGGCCGAGCGGGCAAAGGGTACAAACACAACCTGCTTCTCCTTGTTGTCAAAGATCGGCTGATAGTCGCTCCAGGCGGGCTCTTTGGGTCGGTTGACGGCCACGTCAAGTATGCGGTTGGCCTCTTTGCTGTAATTGAATATGCCCTCTCCGTCGCCCCAACGGTTGGAGGCAAACATGAGCGACATGATGAAGTATTCCTCACCGTCGGAGGCGGTGTTGCCGTCCTTCTGCGAGCCGTCACGGCCACACTGCCATGCAAAGTAACCCCACTTTTCCTTATCGCTCTCAGGGTGCTGCATGTAGGTCTTGGCCCATTTCCACAAGGCGTTAAACTCTTTCTGCTTATCAAGCTGGACACATATCATCATGCCGTATGACATGCCTTCGGAGCGCACGTCGTTATTGTTGACATCAAGTATGTAGGCCATGTCGCCGCCATTGACGGGATAATAGAGACGTTCGTTGTCATCATCTCCTTCAAAGTACGTGGCCCAGAGGTCGTCGAAACGTTTTTGCACCGTTTCTTCGTCATATCCGGCCTCGGCGAAGAGGTTGCGGTATTGGCCTGTGTAGTAGGCTCCCTCGGCGGGTATCACCGGCGGTTCGCGATTGAGATCGTAGGAGACGGTAAACTCGTTGACATAATAGATGTATCTGCCTCCTCCGTCGGGCATGTTGTTGATGCCTATGCCGAGCTTGAACGAGTTGAGGGCCTTCATCTCATCAGTGAGTTCGAGAGCCGATGTGTCGTAGCTCTTGGTGACCCATTGGTCGGTGTTGCCGATGAATGGATAGGCTTCGCTGCCGTCCTCATTGCGGTCGGTGTAGACTTGCGTGTCGTTGATGTACACACGCATGTTTTTGTAGTTGGGCCAGCCTCCGTTGTCATATGAGGGGATGTAAATTCTGGCCGATAACGATGAACACTGTGCAAGTGTGATCCCTTCGGGGAGATTGACGGTCACTTCGGGCACTTGGTTCCAGTCTTTTACGTCGACGATGAGGACTTTGCCGGGGATTCCGTCGATTTGTCCTACGGTAGCGGTCGTGCCTGTGCCGGATGTAACGTCAAATTGCATGCCGTCGGCATATCCGGAAAATCCGACAGAGACACGCGCCGCCGAGGATGTCAGGGTTGTAGTCAGTAGAAATAATAGGAATAGTAAACTTTTGTTCATGATAAGTTTAGGGTTGATAATGATTTCTGGAAGGTTTTTGGGAAGGTTTCGTGGTCAAAGGTAGGCTTAAAGCATGTAAAAAAACCACGCTTATTGTTAAAATGTGTTTGCAAAACTGGTGGTTTGATGAAATCTAATGTATTTGATACATTTGTAAAGTCATTGAAACATAGGGGTATGCAAAAACTAATGTGGATTATTGCAAAGAGTAGCTTAAAGACATTGAGGAAAATGTATGAGACGGTGTCGTTTCGGGCTATGGACAGATAAATGGAATAGGGCACAGAAAATACAATAAGGTGTCATGTTCACATCTCCCCTGCCTTTACTATCCCGTGGCTTGGTGGAGGGTGGATACCTATTTATAATATAGCGGGGAGAATTATCGGGAAATTTTTGTACATTTGCATTCCAAATGTAATAGTCCATAATGCGTCTTTGCGAACTGACTGTAAATAATTTCAAGAATATCACCGAGGCCCGGCTCGAACTGTCGGGCAAGGTGAATTGTTTCTTAGGTAATAACGGCATGGGCAAGAGCAATCTGCTCGACGCGGTGTATATGCTGAGCTTCTGCAAGAGTTTCACCGGAGTGAACGATGCGATGCTGCTGCGCCGCGGCGAGGACTGGGCTCTGGTCAAGGGCCGCTATGTGCGCAAGGATGTCGACGAAGAGTTGTCGATGGGCCTGGCAGCGGGCAAGCGCAAGAGCCTCAAACGCGGCGGCAAGGAATATTCACGTCTGAGCGGCCACATCGGGGCTTTCCCTCTGGTGATGGTGGCTCCGCAGGACATCGACCTCATACGCGAGAGCGGTGAGGAACGCCGCCGATGGATGGATATGGTGGTGTCGCAGAGCGATACGCGCTATCTCGATGCTCTCATACGATATAACAAGGGGCTCGAGCAGCGCAACCGTCTGTTGCGCGACGGCTGTGTCGACCCGGCTCTCTATGGGGCTGTCGAGACCATGATGGAGATGAGTGCGGACTATATCTACCGTGCGCGTGCCTCATGGGTCGAGGCTCTGACACGGATTTTCGCGCGCTATTATGCGGCTATTGCAGGCGAGGGGGCAGAGGCTCCCGGACTGCGCTATGTGAGCCATCTCCAGCGCGAGGGTGTGACCCTGGCGACGTTGATGGACGAGGCGCGACGCCATGACGAAATAGTGAAGCACACCTCGGTGGGTGTGCATCGCGACGACATAGAGATGACGCTCGACGGTATGCCCATGCGGCGCACCGGTTCGCAAGGTCAGTGCAAGACCTATACTATAGCGTTGCGTCTGGCCCAGTATGATTTTCTGCGCGAGACCACCGGCATGCGTCCGCTGCTGCTGCTCGACGACATCTTCGACAAGCTCGACGCCGGACGCGTGGAGAGGATAATGACGCTGGTCACCGGCGACGGTTTCGGCCAGATATTCATTACCGACACCAACCGCGAGCACCTCGACGAGATAGTCGGGCGCACGGGTGGCGACTACCGCCTGTGGAATGTGGAGAGTGGAGGCTTCTCACAGCTATGAAGCGTACCTATCCCAAGCATATCGCGGCCATCATCGACGAGGCCATGGACAGGGCCGGATTGACCGACTCGCTCAACGAGCAGCGGGCCTCGGCGGCATGGGCCGATGTGGTGGGACCCTCCATCAACCGTTACACCACGCGCCGCTATGTCGACCACGGAGTGCTGCACGTCTATCTCACCTCGGCCCCGCTCAAAAACGAGCTCGGGTTTGTGCGCGACCGTCTCATCCAGGCCATCAACCGTCAGGTAGGTGTCGAGGTGGTCACTGAGATAGTATTTCATTAGAGAGGTTATAAAAATTCCTTCCTGCATCACCTTATAACCTCATAACCATATAACCTTCGGCCGCAGGCCGAATTACCGGAGGTTATAAAAATGTATGGGCCGGAAAATCCGTCCGTCGGATTTCCCTCTCTGCATCACCTTATAACCTCATAACCATATAACCTTCGGCCGCAGGCCGAGTAAAAAACTATGAGTGATTATTGCGAAGGCGGCATAAAGCATTTCCGCCACCATATGCCCGTGCAGATGCGCTTCAACGACATCGACATGCTCGGACACTTGAACAACAGCGTGTATTTCACATTTATGGATCTTGCCAAGGCCCGTTATTTCCAGGCCGTGCTGGGCGATAAATTTCGCTGGGGCAATATCGGAGTCGTGATAGTGAATGTCAACTGCGACTTCTGCGCACCCTCGTTTTTTGATGACGAGCTTGAAGTAGAGACCGCAGTGATCTCGATAGGCGACAAGAGCCTCACGCTCGAGCAGCGGGTGTATTCGCCCGCCGACGGCCGTGTGCGCTGTCGCTGCCGCACCATCATGTCGGGCTTCGATGCCAAGACCATGACCTCGGTGCGCATCACCGACGAGTGGCGCGAGGCCCTGAAGCAATATGAAGAAAATCTCCGGGACTGAAGAGGCCGATAGAAATCCGAAATCGAATATCCACCCCAAAAAACCAATCATTATCTTGCTGCCCGAAGGATTTGTAAAGATGCTTTCAGACATAGGTCTGGGCGATGCGGCGGCGGCCCTCGCAGAAGGGTCGCCCGAGGTGTCGGTGCGTGTCAACCGTCATAAGCCGTCGGCTGTCGATTCGGCCGAGATTGTGCCATGGTGTGAGGACGGCCGTTATCTCGGCGAGCGGCCTGTGTTCTCTCTCGATCCCTGCTGGCACCAGGGGCGTTATTACGTCCAGGAGGCCGGCTCGATGTTTGTCGGCCATGTGGTCAGAAGCCTGAGCCGTGAATGGACAGGTCCCGTGGCCGCGCTCGACGCATGTGCCGCCCCGGGAGGCAAGACCACGGCTGTGATTGACGCCCTGCCCGAAGGGTCGCTGGTAGTGGCCAACGAATATGTGCCCTCGCGCGCGGCCGTGCTCAAGGAAAATATAGTCAAGTGGGGCTGTCCGTCGGTGATAGTCACCCGCGGCGACACGGCCTCGCTCGCCCGTCTCGGCGAGATGTTTGACCTCGTGGTGGCTGACGTGCCCTGCTCGGGCGAAGGCATGATGCGCAAGGACGAGGATGCCGTGGCCCAGTGGAGCGAAGGACTGGTGCGCGACTGCGCCGCCCTGCAATGGGAGATAGTGTGCAACCTGTGGGAGACCCTGCGCCCCGGTGGCGTGATGGTCTACAGCACATGCACCTTCAATCTCGAGGAAGACGAGCGCAACGTGGCGCGCATCATCGGCGAACTGGGGGGCGAGAGTGTGGAGATACCTGTCGGCGAGGGCTGGGGCATCACGCCGGCCATAGGCCAACCTGACATACATGCCTATCGTTTCGTGCCCGGCCGCACGCGGGGCGAAGGACTCTTTGTGTCCGTGATACGCAAGACTCGCGACTGCGAGATGACGGGCGGAAGCCTTTCAGGCGACTTCATGGAGACCTCACCCGGCCGTAAGGACAAGAAGGGCCGCAAAGACAAGAAAAGCAAAGGCGGAGCTCAGTCAGTCGTAAAGGTGCCGTCCGAACTGTCGGGCTGGCTCGACATGCCGTCGGCCTATCAGCTCTATGCCGACGGTGACAGGGTCAACGCTTTCCCGGCGCGGTGGATGCCGGAGCTGGAGCGTGTGCGTCGTGTCACGGATGTGATACACGACGGCGTGCATGTGGCCACACTCAAGGGGCGCGACTATGCTCCGGCCCACGGGCTGGTAATGTCGCGGGCGTTCAATAAATCGGCTTTCCCGCACGTTGATATAGACAGGGCGACGGCTCTGCGTTATCTGCGTGGCGAGTCGCCGTCTCTGCCCGAAACTGCTCCGCGCGGATTTGTTGTGCTCGACTATGACGGCTGTCCGCTCGGACTGGTCAAAAACCTCGGCAACCGCACCAATTTGCTCTATCCGCCGGCGTGGAAACTGAGAATATAAATCCCCCCGTTTTTACCACTCGTTTTGCCAGAAACACCCCACTAAAAAACTTCCGTTGCATTATGCGAATAGATATACTTACCGTACTTCCCGAAATGATTGATTCGCCTCTCAACTGCTCGATACTCAAGCGCGCGCAGGACAAGGGGCTTGTGGAGATAGTCGTGCACAATCTCCGCGAATACACCACCAACAAGCACCGTAAGGTCGACGACTATCCCTTTGGGGGCGAGGCCGGAATGGTGATGCAGATCGGACCTGTCGACCGTGCCATAGCCCATCTCAAGGAGCAGCGCGACTATGACGAGGTGATATTCACTTCGCCCGACGGCGAGACCTTCGACCAGCCTATGGCCAACTCGCTCTCGCTGTGTGAGAACATAATCATACTCTGCGGACACTACAAAGGGGTCGACTACCGCATACGCGAGCATCTGATAACCAAAGAGATTTCCATCGGCGACTATGTGCTCACCGGCGGCGAGATTCCGGCCGTGGTGATAGCCGACGCGGTGGTGCGTCTGATACCCGGAGCCATCGGTGACGAGCAGAGCGCGCTGAGCGACTCGTTTCAGGACAATCTTCTCGCGCCCCCCGTATATACCCGTCCGGCCGAATATAACGGATGGCGTGTGCCCGACGTGCTCCTCTCGGGTCACAAGGCCAGGATAGACGACT
This sequence comes from Duncaniella muricolitica, assembly GCF_910574735.1. Classification (NCBI taxonomy): domain Bacteria; kingdom Pseudomonadati; phylum Bacteroidota; class Bacteroidia; order Bacteroidales; family Muribaculaceae; genus Duncaniella; species Duncaniella muricolitica. The sequence goes on from NZ_CAJTCF010000009.1 coordinate 51,597, forward strand.
GGAAGCACGAGCAGGCCCTCGCCCGCACGCGTCTCCTGCGTCCCGATCTTCTCGACGAATAGACGGGAACCGCCCGCTTCCGTCCCCCTCTCTCCGACCTCTCTTCATCACAGCCTGTTTCTCAACCTGACATATTACTGTTATGCCTTTAGTGACTACGATAGTACCTGTATATAACGTGGGTAAGTATCTCCGTGCGTGTCTCGACTCGCTTCTGGAGCAGGGATTGCGCGAGGGCGAGCATGAGATATTGCTCGTTGACGACGGCTCGACCGACGGCTCGGGAGAGATATGTGACGAGTATGCGGCCCGCTGTCAGTCGTTGATACGTGTGTTTCACAAGTCAAACGGCGGTGTATCCTCGGCCCGCAATCTCGGCATACGCATGGCCCGTGGCGAATATGTCCACTTCATGGATGCTGACGACTATATGATAGCCGGCGGCTATGCCTTTTTGCGCGACAATTTCCTTGCCGGCGGCCGGCGGGTCGACTATCTGGGCTTTTACTCAGTGACACTCGACGACGTGGCCCGGCGTCGGTTTGTGGAGCATAACGACCCGTCGGGCAAAGTAGTGTTTGACGGCGATGTCAGACTTCTCTATCAAGGCAATAAATATCTCTCGCTCATAGTGGTCGGACTATACAGGAGATCGGTGATAGCCGACATGGAGTTTGACACGGAGATGCGCATCGGAGAGGATATAAAATTCAACCTTGACTTCGCACTGAAAAATCCAGGCATCCTTCTGACCGACTGCTCTTTATATCGTTATGTGATAAGGCCCGGCTCGGCCATCGGCAATCGCAGCCCGCGTCGTATGAGGGAGGCCGTGGCCGGATATGAGCGGCTTCTTACAGGCGCGGCCGCCGCGGTAGCCGATTACCCTGCGATGACCGGCGGTCTTGAGACACTGATACATTGCGAGATGGTGCCGTTCACGTCGCGCATACTGTCGTCCGACATGACACGAAGCGAGTTTGCTGCCCTTGGCCGACGTCTCGAGGATGCGGGAGTGATGCCGTTGAAGGTAAAATTCAGATTTGACACGTATGTCAATCTCATTTTTTCCACCCCTCTGCTCTTCCCCCTTCTGCGCCGCGCCTATCGTCACATCTTTCTGCCATACATATTGCCGCGAATCAGCAAAGGATAGAAGCCGGATTAATCAGAGATTTATGATAAGAATCGTATCATTGATATTAATGTGTACAGGTGTGCTTTCCGGCGCATTCAGAACTGTCCTGTATATCGTATGGTTGAAAATACGAGAGGGGCTTGACAACCCCTTCAAAAATATAAAACAACCGAATGAAAACATGAGGGCTTATGTGTTAGGTGCCGGTCCGTCATTTAATAGTTTCCTTCAAGAATATGACGAGGGCAAGGCCATATATTCGGATGTAGATTATTTTGCTTCCAATTTTTTTGTACATGATTCTCATTTTACAGTTTTAAAGCCTAAATACTATAGTCTTAGTGACGGTATATTTTTTTGTGACTCGGTCTATAAAGACCGAGGACGGGCCGTCATGACTGCTCTTGCCGACAATGTTACATGGCCGATGATTTTGTTTGTACCGCGAAATTACTTGAAGTCAGATTTTCTCGGGATACTTGGGAATAATGGTAATATAAAAGTAATAGGTGTTCATTCAATAAGTTATCAAGGCCTGGAAAAATGGAGAAACTGGAGTTACAACAAAGGTTGGGGTAATGGCGAGTTTGGCAGCGTTGTGTTATACTCGTTGTATGCAGCTCTGGTTATCGGTTATAAAAGGATAAATATGTATGGTATTGACCATACGTATTTTGATAATCTGGCAGTTGATGATGACAATAGACTGTGTTTTAAGGATAGCCATTACTATGGCTCTGACAAGAATCTGAAACCTTTATATATGATTAGAGATAATGTAAAGGAGGAGGATTTGCGTACGTTCACAGTGAGTGAATATCTGGAGAATAAATTAAAATTGTTCAGAGGACATGAAATAATGGCGCGTTATGCCCGTTCGATAGGGGCTGATATCGTCAATTGTACTCCTGTCTCAATGGTTGATGCTTACAGACGTCTTAAAAACGATGAGAAACCGTCTACGATAGGCTGTTGAATTTTTCAATCCATCGGCGGGCTATCGATTGGGCCGAGTAGTCGCTGATGCGCTCCATGGCTGCCGAGCCTATGGAGTGACGCATGTCGTCGTTTTTGATGAGGTCGAGCAGCTTGTCGGCCATCTCGTTTTCATCTCTGTTTGTGACAAGCAGGCCGTTGACCCCGTCGGTGATGATGTCGGAGGGGCCAAATTCGTAATCAAACGTTATCGGGGCGACTCCTGCGTTCATGGCTTCGAGCAACACGAGGGGCATACCTTCAAAGCGGCTTGTCATGCACAGTATCGAGGCTTTGGAGAGTTCGGCCGGGATGTTGTCGCACCATCCGGGACACTCCACATGCCGGCACCCTTTTGACAGGGCATATTCATACAGCCGGCGTGCAGCGTGGTCGGGCCCTCCGAGTATTTTAAGAGTCCAGCCCCGGGCCTGCGGCTCGACTGCTGACCATACGCGTATGAGGCTTTCAAAATTTTTCTGGTAAGATATGCGTCCTATGGCGAGCACTATGGGGCCTTTTGAGTCAGACATATGTCCGACAGGCGGATAGGTCGACGGATTGGGCATGCTGTCATAACGGGGACAGCCCTTGAAGTTGGTGTCGAGGTCACGACGGGTCAGAAGATAGGTCTTGTCAAAGAACCGTGAGACGATATGTTTCTGAATCAGACGGTTGGCCTGCGCTTTAACCCATGATACGGGGCCGGTGGCCTCGAGCAGTTCGTATGTGCTGGCGAAATGAAATTCGCGTATTTTGCGTAGCCTGTGGTCTCCGAATATTGTCGGATAGGGGACTTTGCGTGAAGTCAGTGTCACGAAATGGCGTTCATTACCGCCGGTGGTGACGAGTATGTCGGGCTGAAAATTGTCGATGACTTTGCTAAGAGCACGATGTCCGTCATAGACTTTACGGAGATACCCCGTGGCTACCTTCCATAACGAGTCCAGCTCCCAGTAGGGAGTGCCGAGGTCAAATATCTTTACTTTCGGGCTCAGGGGATGTACTGTATGGGGATAATCTCCCCTGTCGGTAAAGCATATCCCGATCTCCATGCCGTCGATGTCGGCAAGGGCGTTGGCTTTGACTATTGTCACGCGTTCGGTGCCGCCAATGACTCCGATAGTGTTTATGCAATACAGTATTTTCATGTCAGGGTGAGATTGGCATGTCGCAGACGGGAGCTGCATCCTTTCGTGGCTTTATCTTGTCAAAGTCAAGAGTGTTAAGCACGATGCGTTTCTTGTCTTCGTCATAGTCGGGTGAGATGAAGCTCCTGCGGGGATTGTAAAACGGTGATTGTATCCGGCCCAGTTCAAGGATTACGTGGCTGATATCGTTGGTAGTCACCGGTCTGAGGGCTGAGGATGATACATTGCCGGCTATCTCGGGGCGATTGGCCCGGTAGGCGGGCGACAGCCATATCCATAATGGCACCCGCAGTTGGATTTCCGGGTTTTTGCTTTCGGCGGCAAAGCCGTGTCCCATGTCGTCATATTCATATATCTCCTCTCCATGGTCGGAGAAATATATGACGGCGCAGTCTCTGTCATGAAATTTGTCGATGATGCTCCTGAGGTTGCGGTCGGTCATGTGGGTCGCGTTGTCGTAATGAGCCATGACTTTACGCTTTTCAGGCAGGATGTCAGAAGGATAATCTTTTTCAGAGAATACGCGCTGCTCTTCGGGGTATCGGTCGGCATAAGTGTAGTGTTGTCCCTGCAGGTGTATCACATACAGTGACGGGTGAGCCGACGGGGTCAGGCATGACAACATCTCGGAGTCATATCTGAATTTGCGGTCGTTGCGCTCGTCAAACATTGCTTCTGACAGATTGCTGTCGGCTAGAACCGACACTCCGCCGCTCACCAGATATTGGTTGTCATGCATTACGGTGTGGTAGCCGGCTGCTTTGAACAGTGCCGGAAACAGCGGGGCGGCGGTGAGCCCGTGTTGGGCTCCTGCGACCGAAAAAACTGACTGCATGGCCCTTATGGTCAGATCCCACGGAGAGACAGCATCGCGAAACACAGTCATGCCGCTGTCAAGTGACAGCTCATGCATGCGGGGCTCGGTAGATAGCCGGTAGCCGTATAGCTGAGAGTGATATACCGAATGGCTCTCGCCTATTATGACAACTATGTCGGGCCGGACGTCTGTCAAAGAGCTTGCTTCCGCTGACTTGCATCGGGCTAAGATGTCATTATGGACAGCCAGATTTCTGTTGGCGATATGGAGTGCATATGTGGCCCGGACCAGAGTGTTGCACTGGGGGACCGACATGCCGCTGCCGTATCTCACATAGTGAAGCGCGCAATAGCCCGAGATGGCAATGGCCGCAAACACGGTGAGAAGTATGGCTCTTTTGACGATGACTGATCTGCCGCATATACGGCATGCCTTCCACACCAATATATTATATGCGGCTATTGCCGATACCCAGAGGAGCAGTTTGGACGGGGAAAGATAGCTGCGTATGAAGCCGCTGCTTTCGTCGGGATTGGTGTCGGTGATCACATCGACAGCGTCCTGATTGAATATGCCATGAAAATTTATTATCATGAAATAGTCAAGGACAATCGCGATGTTAAACAGGATGGCCAATGCGATGACCGTCAACCTGTAGACAGGCCGGCAGCCCGACACCGCCCTGCATATCACGGATGACAGCCAGGCGACAAGCATCCCTAAGGCGGCGACGGTCGCGCCTGTCATGAAAGAGGGGGAATACAATAGAAATGTCAGTCCTGAGGTGATGTTGAGGACGAAGAAATACAGGCATATGTCTCCGGCCGAGGATGACAAGAAGGTCAGGAAGGGATTGGGTTTTCTATTGTATTCCATTTGGAGTAGGTTCGGATGAGTGTGGGTCAGTAAGACTCCTTTTCGTTGGGGAAGTCAGACGATTTTACATCGGTTATGTATGAGCCTACGGCGTCGGTGATGGTGGTGGCGAGGTCGGCGTAGCGGCGCAGGAAGCGGGGCGAGAAGCCTTGGTTGATGCCGAGCATGTCGTGCATCACGAGCACCTGACCGTCACATCCGTTGCCGGCTCCGATGCCGATGGTGGGGATGGTCAGCTCGGCCGACACACGTGTGGCGAGCTGGGCGGGTATCTTCTCGAGCACGATGGCAAAGCATCCGGCCTCCTCGAGCAGTTTGGCGTCGGCTATGAGTTTGGCCGCCTCGGCCTCCTCGCGTGCGCGCACGTTGTAGGTGCCGAATTTATTGATTGACTGCGGGGTGAGGCCGAGGTGACCCATGACGGGTATGCCGGCCGAGAGTATGCGTCGCACGCTCTCTATAATCTCCTCGCCGCCCTCGAGCTTTACAGCCTCGGCGTTGCTCTCCTTCATGATGCGTATAGCCGACGAGAGAGCCTCGATGGAGTTGCCCTGATAGGTGCCGAAGGGGAGGTCGCACACCACGAGTGCGCGTTTCACACCGTTGGTCACGCTTTTGGCGTGATATATCATCTGGTCGAGAGTCATGGGGAGGGTTGTGGTGTTGCCCACCATAACGTTTGAGGCAGAGTCGCCCACGAGTATGGCGTCCATGCCGGCCTGGTCGATGAGGGTGGCCATGGAGTAGTCATAGGCTGTGAGCATAGCTATCTTTTCGCCCTTGGCTTTCATCTCGATGAGTCGTCGTGTCGTGACCTTGCGCGGGTCTGATGCTGTGTATGTAGACATAGGTAGAGTGTGTTGTTGTTTGTTGTATTGATGATTGGATGAATTATGGGGGCAAAGTTAAGAAAAAAGTGTAAATTTGTGCAATATTTTACCACATATGACAGTAGGAGAGTTTGCGGCCGATGTGAGAGGTAATCTTAGTTACGCGCCTAACCGTCAGCAGGAGTTGCTGATAGGCGCGCTGGCTCGTTTCTGCTCGGTGGCCGGTGACGGAGTGTTTATACTCAACGGTTACGCGGGCACGGGCAAGACGTCGCTTATGGGCGCGCTCGTAAAGAGCCTGCGGGCCGCCGGGCGCGAAGTGGTGCTGCTCGCTCCTACGGGGCGTGCGGCCAAGGTGCTCTCGGGCCAGGCGGGAACACCGGCCTATACGATACACCGGCGCATATATCGCGGTGACGGAGGCGGCGGATGGACCGAAGGGTTCAGAGCCTTGCAACACAACGCTCTGACCAGCGCGGTGTTTATAGTCGACGAGGCCTCGATGATAGGCGACGGCACAGGCGAGGAGGGCGGCTCAAGCCTGCTCGACGACCTTGTGGAGTATGTGTTTACCGGCGAGAACAGCCGTCTGATAGTGATAGGCGACGTGGCCCAGCTCCCTCCGGTGGGAGCGAGCGAGAGCCCGGCCATGATGCCTGAGAGCTACAAGCGGCTCGGACTCAAGGTGAGCCGCGCGGTGCTTACCGACACTGTGCGCCAGGCGCGCGAGTCGGGCATACTGCGCAACGCCACCTGGCTCCGGCGTGCCATGCTGCTTGACCCTCTGCCCCAGGCACGTATAGCGGTCGGAGAATATGACGACGTAGCCCTGACCGACGGCAACGACGTGGCCGATGTGGTGGGTGACTGTTACCGTCGCGACGGGGCCGGGGAGACTATTGTGGTCACACGTTCCAACCGTCGGGCGCGAGAATTTAACCTCGGCATAAGGCAGCGCATCATGGATTATGACGAGATGCTTGTCAAGGGAGAGCGTCTGCTGGTGGCCAAGAACAATTACATGTGGTCGTCCAAGATCAAAGGTCTTGACTTCATAGCCAACGGAGACGTAGCCATAGTGCAGGACATCAGAGGTGTCGAGGAGCGTTACGGCTATCGGTTTGCCAACGTCAGGCTGTGGCTTCCCGACAGCGACGCCGAGGTCGACTGCAAGATATTTCTCGACACGCTCACCGACGAGGGAGCCTCGGTGTCGGGAGCCGATATGCGCGCGCTTGCCGAGGCCCGTATGGCCGACCCCGAAGTCAATGCGCCCGACACCCCCTATGCGACACGGGTCGGGAGGCTGCGGCGCGACGAGTATTTCAACGCATTGCAGGTGAAGTATGCCTACGCCATGACCTGTCACAAAGCGCAGGGCGGACAGTGGAAAAATGTCGTGGTCGACATGGGGGGCATCGCCCCCGAGGGCCAGGGCCTGGAGTTTTACCGCTGGCTCTACACCGCCACCACCCGCGCCACCTCGAGAGTCTACTACCTCAACGCCGAGGAGTTTGTGTCGGAGTGACGAAATGCCTGCGCGATGTGATTGATTTTTGGGTAATTCGGAGATTTTAGTTATTTTTGCGAAATAATGCATGCATGTCACAATGGAAAACAATCAGACCAACGACTCCGATATGAAGCAGACTCCCGGTCAGTCGCCGAAGTGGACGGAGATTGAGCACCTGCCCGAGTGGGACGAGGAGTTTTATCATGTCTATACCGCTAAGAAGCATGGCAAATGGCTTATGCTTAAGACTCTGCGCCCTGAACTGAAGGGGCAGGAGGAGTATGAGAAGATGATCGAGAAGGAGTTTGAGGTCAGATATAATCTGGCTCATCCCCATATAATCATGATAAATGATTTTGAGGAGGTGCCCGGGCTCGGGATGTGTATTATCACCGATGACGTGTATGGCGACTCGCTTGAGAAGCTGATACGCGAGCATAAGGTGACCGACGAGCATATCTATAAACTTCATCACCAACTGCTCGACGCGCTCGACTATGTGCAGACCAAGCATCTGGCTCATCATCCGCTTGAGGCTTCGAGGGTGATATTTACGGAGAATATAGGCAATCTGAAACTCATTGACGTAGGTTTTGATCAGAAGAAGTTTCTGACGCACGAGGATACCAATGACGATATATACAATTACGGAGTGTTGCTCAACAGGGCTCTTGACGCCGTGGAGTCGCCTCATCCCAAGCTCCGCAAGGTGGCTGCCAAGTGTGTGGCCAAGGATGTGACCAAGCGTTATCGCACGCTCGACGAGCTGCGTCTCGATCTGGCCGACAGCGGGAGCAACAGGATATATGTATGCATCATCATCTTCCTTGTGGCCGTGATTGGATTGCTGCTGTGGCTCACCCACAACGGGCCGCAGTGATGTGACCGGCCGTGAGGCCGCCGTGACAAGATTTGCCGGACTATGGTCCGGAGGTGCATTAATCGACTATTTTTACAACTATCAACTGAACGTAATGTCTGTTACCATACGTGCCATTGAGGCTACTAAAAGGGAACTTGAAAAATATGTGCAATTCGGCATAGATCTCTATAAGGGAAATCCGTGCTATGTACCGCCGCTTGTGTTTGACGATGTCAACACGCTGCTGCCTGAGAAAAATCCGGCGTTTGAGATATGCGAGGCCCAGTCGTTTATGGCCTATCGCAACGGCAAGCCTGTGGGACGCATCACGGGTATCATCAACCGTATGCTCAACGAGAAGTCGGGACGTAAGGAGGCGAGATTCGGTTTTGTCGACTTTACCGATGACAGGGAGGTGTGTGACGCCTTGTTCGGGGCTGTCGAGTCGTGGGCTCGCGAGCGCGGCATGACCGAGATTATCGGGCCGATGGGCTTTACCGACATGGACCATGAGGGTATGCTCGTCGAGGGTTTCAACGAGATGGGCACCATGGCCACGATATATAATTATCCCTACTATCCGTCACACATGGAGCGTATGGGTTACAGAAAGGATACCGACTGGATAGAGTTTCGCATCACGATACCCGACAAGCTGCCTGAGAAGATGACCCGCATCGCGGAGATTGTGCTCAAGAAGTATGATCTGCGCATCATCAAGTTCAAGTCGGCCAAGAAGGTCAAGGAGCAGTATGGCGAGGCTCTGTTCAAGCTCATCAACGAGACCTATGCGGGGCTTTACGGTTACAGCCCACTCACCGACAAGCAGATAGCCTATTATATCGACATGTATCTCGGGTTGCTTAAGCTCGATTATGTGAGCATCGTGGTGGACCGCGATGACAAACTCGTAGGTGTGGGTATAAGCATGCCTTCGATGTCGGAGGCTCTGCGCAAGTCGGGCGGACGTCTCTTCCCCTTCGGATGGTGGCATCTGCTCAAGGCTATGAAGGGGCACAATGATGTGGTAGACCTGATGCTTATAGCCGTGACGCCCGAATATCAGTCAAAGGGTGTCAATTCGCTGTTTTTCTACGACCTGTGTAATATCTTTATCAAGGACGGCGTGAAGTTTGCCGAGACCAATCTGGAGCTTGAGGAGAATATACACGTGCAGTCGCAATGGGAGTATTTCGAGCGTAGGCAGCACCGCCGCCGCAGAGCGTTCAGGAAAAACCTCGGATAATTAGCAATTAGTAATTAGTAATTAGTAATTAGTAATTATTGCCGGAATTGCTGAAACATTGTATATTATAATCTGAATTAAAGCATATGAAACTGCAACACATCATGTTTGCTATCCTGACGGCGGTGTTTGTCGGGCTGGCCTCGTCGTGCTCCAAGCGGGCAGAGATTCTTGATAATATCCCGGCTGACGTCAATCTGGTGGCGACGGTTAATGTCGATAAGCTGTGCTCGGCCGTGGGTGTGACCCTTAAGGGCGACGGCACAGCCGAGGTGTGTTTGCCGATGCAGGGTGTGGTGCGTGGAAATATGAAGATGCTTGATGCCCTGGCCGGAATGAAGGCCGAGGGTGTGGCGGATATTGACAATATCGTGGTGGCCGCCGATAAGGAAAATGTCACTTATGCCATTTTGTCGGTCGGTGATATTGAACGGTTTGACACGGCTACGAGCGAATATCTCGACTGGAACGAGGCGTCAAACGGTTACAGGTCGGCGCGCCTCGGGTCGGCGTCGCTGCTTGCCAAGGACGGACTGGTATGGTTCGTGACAGGTGCGCGGGATGCCGTCAAGTCGGTAGACGAACTTAAGAAACGTGCCCGTGAGATGTCGGTGGCTCAGCTCGACGGCATTGCCGAGGTGCTGGGCCGCGACAATATGGTCAACGTGGCTGTGGCATCAGGCTTGGCTTCGATGGATAAATCGGACGCCGGGATTGACGCGCAGGACAAGGAGTGGAGTGTGGCGGCACTCAAGGAGGGTGCCGACAATTCGTTTGTGATTGACTGGGAGATGATGAAGTCGACCGGCCTCACTGTCAAGCCCAAGGGGATGCAGAACATCAATCCTGCCCTTCTGGCCTATGTGCCTGAGAATTTTAATGTGACCCTGGCCTTCGGTCTTACCAGAGAGTTTGACTGGGAGCCTCTGCGCAAGGTGGTCATGATGGCCGGCGGATTTCAGACTGCCGCTTTCATGTCGGTGGTCAATCCTTATCTGGAGTCGATCGACGGCACTGTGCTAATGGCCGCCGCTCCTTCGTCGCCCGAGCTTATGAAGGACGGCGATGTCTCTGACTGGGATTTCATCGTGATGGTGCATATGCCTCAGGACAAAATCAATTCTCTGATGTCCATGATAAGCAGCATGATGTCGACCGCCGGCATGACTCCCACAGTCACGGCCGACGGACTCATGGCCATACCGCAGTATGGCAAGACGATGTATATAGGCAATGTCGACGGTTATCTCGGCATCTCTACAATAGGATTTGACAACACGCGCAACAATTCGCTGGCCCCGACTTTTGTCAACAAGGATATGGCGGCTAATCTGAGCCTGGAGCCATATTCCGACTATGTTCACGGCGCGCCCGAAGGCACCGGTTTGGTGGTTTCGGCCTCGATGGACAACGGCAAGGGAGTTGTGAAACTCAAGGCCGACGGCACTCAGTGGCCCGTGCTCGTGTTTCTTTTGACAGCAATGAAATGATAGATAGAATAACTCTGCGCAAAGTGCTCCCCCGTGTATTCCGGGGGAGCGAATCTGAGCCGCCCGTGTGTCACAGCGAAGTGTGGCTGCGTGAGGATGTAAGTTTTGTGCGTCCGTCGGCCTATATAGTCGAGGCCGAGAGCGGTACCGGCAAGTCGTCGCTGTGCTCGTTTGTCTACGGTGCGCGTACTGACTATGACGGTGAGATACTTTTTGACGGAGAGGATGTGAGGGGCTTTTCGATAGAGCGTTGGTGCGCTCTGCGTCGTGAAGCCCTTGCTTATCTTCCGCAGGAGATGAGACTGTTTGGCGAACTGTCCGTGATGGATAACATAATGGTGAAAAACCGCCTGACTTCTTATCGCTCCGAAAGCGAGGTGATGGGGATGCTCGACCGTCTGGAGCTTGCCCACAAGGCCGGAGAGCCGGCCGGACGTCTGAGTGTGGGACAGCAGCAGCGTGTAGCGATTGTCCGCGCGCTGTGCCAGCCGTTTGACTTCCTGCTTGTCGATGAGCCTGTGAGCCATCTCGATGTGAGAAACAATGCCACGGTGGCATCGCTCATAGTCGAGGAGGCGACCGCCCGCCAAGCCTCGGTCATAGTCACCTCGGTCGGAAACAAACTTGCCGTTAATGAATACAAACTGATAAGATTGTAGACGGGTTTTACATATTAGTTTTATGAAAAGCAATCAATCCAAAGATATTCATACATCGCGTGTCTCCAAAGGCTCCTCAGGCCCGATAGGGCGGTTGCTGCGTCGTAATATGAGCGCGGGGCAGATAGCCGGTTATGCCGTGGCCAATCTTGTCGGACTGGTGATAGTGCTCACCGCCTTGCAGTTTTATCGCGACATTACATCCGTGAGCGAGGATGCCGACTCGTTTATCTCGTCGGACTATATCATTATCTCCAAGCGTGTCGACGGAGTGCAGGGCTTGGGCGGGATGAGTTCGTCGACCACATTCTCGCCATCCGAGCGCGAAGATATAGCTTCACAGCCCTGGGCCGCTGAGACGGGCGAGTTTACTTCGGCCGATTTTAATATCTCGGCGCGGGTCGACATAGGTGGAGCACCGCTGTCGACCGCCCTGTTTCTGGAGTCGATACCCGATGAGTTTTTCGACATCATGCCGCGTGGCTGGGGCTATAATCCCGGTAGCCGAGAGCCGGTGCTGGTGATTATATCCAAGGATTATCTCACGCTTTATAATTTCGGTTTTGCCGCCTCGCGCGGACTTCCGCAGATCTCCGAGGAGCTTATCGGCATGTTGCCGCTGCGTCTGAGTCTCAGCGGCAACGGGCGTCAGCAGTGGGTCGACGCACGCATAGCCGGATTTTCATCGCGGTTGAACACTATCGCGGTCCCCGAGGATTTTATGGCGTGGGCCAATGGCACCTTTGGCGAAGGACGCGGGACGGAGCCGTCACGTATGATAATACGGCTTGACCGTGCCGGCAACCCCGATGCTACGGCCTATATGGACGCGCACGGCTATGAGATAGCCGGCGACAAGGCTGCCGGAGGCAAAGCCGCCTATTTCCTGTCGGTGGTGACCACGGTGGTGGTGGCTATCGGTGTGATCATAAGTGTGCTGGCGTTTTTCATACTGCTGCTGAGCATCTATCTTCTCCTTCAGAAAAACCGTGCCAAGATTCACGACCTGATGCTGCTGGGCTACACCCCCGGCCAGGTGGCACGCTATTATATTATGGTGGTGGCGTGGGTCAACGGAGCGGTGCTCGCGGTCGCGCTCACGGCTGTGACGGTGGCCTCGGTGCTCTGGCACGAGAGGCTCGACGCGCTCGGTGCGAGCGGAGCCTCGCCGGTGGTGACATATATCGTCGGACTGGCGATAATGGCGGCAATAACCGCAGGTAATATCGTGGCGATAAGGCGAAACGTCAGGGGTGCGTTCCGGGGATAATTTTAATGTCAAATAGGCCAAAAATTATTTTTTAATTACGGAAATTTTTCCGTAATTTTGCGGTAAAATAATCATTGATTCTAAACTAATAGATACTATGTCAAAGGTAACAGTAGTAGGCGCCGGAAATGTTGGCGCAACATGTGCAAATGTATTGGTAACTTGCGGTATAGCCGACGAGGTAGTGCTCCTTGACATCAAGGAGGGCGTATCGGAAGGCAAGGCCATGGACATCATGCAGACCGCCAGCATCCTCAACATCAACACTACCCTCAAGGGTGTGACCAACGATTACGCAGCCACCGAAGGCAGCGACGTCGTAGTCATCACTTCAGGTATCCCCCGCAAGCCGGGCATGACCCGCGAGGAGCTTATCGGCGTCAATGCCGGTATCGTCAAGAGCGTTACCGAGCAACTGCTGAAGTATTCGCCCAACGCAGTGATCATCTGCATCTCCAACCCCATGGACACCATGACCTATCTCATCCACAAGGTGAGCGGTCTGCCCAAAAACCGTATCATCGGCATGGGTGGTGCTCTTGACAGCGCGCGTTTCAAATATCGTCTGGCCAACGCTCTCGGAGCCAACCACACCGAGGTCGAGGGCATCGTAATCGGCGGCCACGGCGACACCACAATGATACCCCTCGTGTGTTACGCTGCATGGCGCGGTGTTCCCGCCACCAACTATCTCGACGCTGCCACACTCCAGCAGGTTGCAGCCGACACCATGGTAGGCGGTGCCACTCTCACCAAGCTCCTCGGCACTTCGGCATGGTATGCCCCCGGAGCGGCAGGAGCCCAGATGGTCAAGGCTGTGCTTCACGACGAGAAGAAGCTCATCTCTTGCTCGGCTCTGCTCGACGGCGAGTATGGCGAGAAGGACCTCTGCATCGGCGTTCCCGCTATCATCGGCCGCAACGGCATCGAGAAAGTCGTTGAGTTTGAGCTCAATGATGAGGAGAAAGAGCTCTTCAAGAAGAGTGCCGAGGCTGTCCGCAAGACCAACGCCGCTCTCGCATAATAGAGAGTTTTAAAAGTTAAAAAGGTTAAAGTTTATGCATAGATTTTCTGTGCGTAAACTTTAACTTTTTTATAGACCTTAACCTTTTAACTCTAAACTCCTCAAGGCGGCATTATCGCACCTTTTCGGCTCATTTCGGGGTGTAAATTTGCATCAAGATTCAATGCAAATTCACACCCCTTTATGTTTCCCAAGACCATAGTTTTTCCTGTCGCCACACTTTCCGATTACCGGCGTGTGATACGTTGCCGCAATCTCCGGCCGCTCCTTACGGGAGGCCTGGGCGGAGTGGGCCTGCCACGGAGAGTGGCTAAGTTTTACGGTGACCGTCCGTCAGCCGTGCCGGGCGGAGTCATTTCGCTCAGTGACGGCACGCGTTGTGTGCTGGTGCATCATGACGGTTGTCTCAAGGCCGTGACAGGCCGTGAGGGGGCCGTCACGGTCGTATGGCGCACCGACCGGCCGCCCGAGTGTGCCATCGGACTTGATGACGGACTTATAGTGATGCCGGCCGAAGGCCCGGCACGACGCTTTGCGGCCCTGCGCGATGCCGACGGGCAGTTGTCGTGGAGCGAGATACCGCTCTTTCCCTCCTTGCCGCCGCTGATGATAGTGCGTCGCGACGTCGGCACGGCTGTGAGCACCTTGCCGGCCATGACTCTGCGCTCCTCCTACACCACCACGTCACAGCAGCTTGGCGACACCGACCGGACTGCCATCGACAAGGCCATGAGAGAGGCTTACATCGCCCTGTCAGACAGCGCGCTGTCGCGCGGCCGCTATATCCAGCCCGTGGTGGCACGCTATCGGCTCAGAGGCGAAGGCGGACGAGTGCTCTACACCTCGGCTCCCGTGATTGTGGCTCCTCGGACGGGGCTGCAGGGGGTGACAGCCACCCTCACGCTGACGGGCGAAGGGTTCAGGCAGTGTGGCGAAACGCGCCTCACCGCCACGGAGTTTGTTCCGGCCATAGAGTATACCCGCATTCCCGACGCGGAGTGGAAAGCTCTGGTGCGCTCGGTCGAACTGCTTGTGTCGCCCCAGCTTCACCCCTGGTCGGCCAAGTTGCCCGGCCATACGCGCAAGAGTGGAGCCTCGGCCACACAGCTCACCATGACCGCCACGCTCGCCGGAGTCGACCCCCTGCGCGGGTATGCAGCCGAAGGCACACGCCCGGCGGCATATGTGGCCGCGATACTCGACAATGCCGACAGCGCGCTGCTGTCAGGCCGTCCAGCCGACGACACACTCGGCGAGTTGAGCCGCCTCTCGGCTATAATGGACATGTCGTCAGCGTCGCCTACGGCCGAGAGCGCGCTGGCAGTGAGCGTAGGCGCGCCCCACAGGTTTACAGCCTCGGCCGTGGCCCGCAGCGGCGACCTCATAGCCTGGGGTGGCCTCAGGGTAATGCCGTTTGACGGCTATTCTCTGCCCGAGATGTCGATAGAGGCTCCCGCGGCACAGACATCGCTCCCCACCGCCGTCAGGGTGACCATGCACGACGGCTCGTCGGTGGTGCGCACGGCTGTAATGTCAGGTTTTGGAGAGCCGTCGCTGTCACCGCTGCTGGTCTATCCGTCGGCCGATGCCGTCGAGATGACGCTCATAGCCGGCGGCAAGGCTTTGACAGTGCCCCTTGTGTCCACGCCGTGCGGCCGTATGTCTTACCGGCTCAGCCCCGATCTGTGTCCGGCGGCACTGACCGAAGACCGTGGCGGATATGTAGTGCCCTCGGCCTCGCCCCGATGTCGTGAATATCCTTCGGCCGTGGCCGTGTGTGGCGTGGCATCTCCGCTTGAGCCTGTCGCCGTGAGCTATGGCGACGGCATGAAACTCTGCGCACTGCTGCCTGCCATGCGTCACAGTAATTCGTTTGCCGTGCCCTCGGCGCGTTTCTATCTCTTCGGGTCGGGAGGCATATCGTCGATGACGCTGACTGACAACCGCCGTCGCATCAATCTCAACCTGCTCGACAGTCGGGGAGTGAGTTCGCCGCTGGCGGTGACGCCGATGGCCGGAGGAGTTGCCGCGATAGCCGGAGGGGCACTGGTGACTGTAACCGGCTCGCGTCCCGCGACACTGCTTGACAACTGTCGGGCCACGATGCTCGGCTGGAGCGACCGCTATGGCGAGTTGTGGTGTATCGGTGCAGGAGACGGCAGCGATGACGAGGCTCTGGTGACATCGCCCGACGGCTCGGTGCTCTATACGCGTGGCGGCATAGGGATTGACGGAGTGGTGTCGGGCAGTGCGGGGATGATACTTGTCGGCTCGGACGGCCGTTTGCTCGACCCGTCGGAGGAAGAGGATGGCCCCGTGAGCGTGAGTCATGTCTCGGCCGTCGGTCACCGTTATGCTCCGGGCTCATGCGCCATGTTGCATGCCGGAGTGTCGGGCGAGGGACTGACAGGCCGGATAGTCCTGACGGCCTCTCACGACAGCTCGGGCCGTGCCTCGGCCGCCGTCAGGACCCTTGTCGTCAACGGCGGCGACCTCAGTCATCCCCTGTGTGAGCCGGTGGCGGTGCCTCACAGCCACCGCATGACTCTCGAGGTGTCGCTCTCCACTTCCTGTCCGTCAAAACTTGTCATTACCGAGCCATGAACATAGACCGAACTATCCTTGAAGCCGAAAACCGTGCCCGTCACCGACGGCTCGCGGCACGTTCATATGACCCTCTCGAGGGCGACCGTCACGATGGCGGCCGGGTGAGGGTGGTGCGTGGCGCGGCGGTTCACTATGTGCCGCGCGCCATGCTCGAAGATACCGGCTATGCTGTCACGCTCGGCGACCGTGACTTTGCCATGCTCAGGTTCAGATATGACTTTGAGTTCTGGGCCGCGACATGTGTCAGGATACTCCACAAGACCACCAAGCGGTCGGTGCCATTTGTGCTCAACCGTCCGCAGCGTCGGCTGCTGCGCGCGCTCGAGGAGCAGCGCGAGGCCGGCTTGCCGGTGCGCGTCATCATTCTCAAGGCGCGCCAGTGGGGAGCGTCGACTCTGGTGCAGATATATTTTGCATGGATTCAGATAGTGCATCTGCACAACTGGCATTCGCTCATCTGCGCCCATGTCAAGGACACCTCATCGACCATCC
Source organism: Duncaniella muricolitica (assembly GCF_910574735.1). Lineage (NCBI taxonomy): Bacteria > Pseudomonadati > Bacteroidota > Bacteroidia > Bacteroidales > Muribaculaceae > Duncaniella > Duncaniella muricolitica. Next base: position 68,547 of record NZ_CAJTCF010000009.1, read on the forward strand.
GCGGCATCTATACCCACCTGCTCGAAAACTATCCGCGCGAGTATTGGGACGAGGAGTGCGTGCCCGAGTTCCGCCCCTATGAACGTATGACCAATGTGCGCATGATTCCCGGCCGCGGATGTCGCGTGACGGTGTGTTCGAGCGAAAACCAGGAGTCGACGCGAGGCATGGACTGCTCCATGGCCCATATGAGCGAGGTGGCTTTCTGGAAAGACTCGCAGCTCCACAATCCCGTCGACCTCGTGCGCTCCATAGCCTCCGGCATAGCCCGCAGTCCGCTGACTGTGGTGGTGATGGAGAGCACGGCCAACGGTGTGGGCAATTTCTTTCACAAGGAGTGGCTCAGGGCTGTGGCCGGCAAGAGCGACAAGACCCCGTTTTTTGTCGCGTGGCACGAGATAGAGCTCAACACCGAGCCTGTCGGGGATGTCGTGGAGTTTTACAACTCGTTTTCCGACTACGAGCGCGAGCTGTGGGAGGAGCACGGCTGCACGCTCGAGGCTATAATGTGGTACAGGCGCAAGGCCCGGGAGTACACCGAGCACCGCTCAATGATGGCCGAGTTTCCCACCACGCCCGACGAAGCCTTCTGCTCGACCGAGAGCGCGGTGTTTTCCGCCTCCGACGTAGAGCGTCTGCGCTCTCAGGGGTGTGTGCTGGAGCCGGTTGTTGGCGAGGTGCTCGGCTCATGGTCGGGTGTGCCCTCCGACCTCTCGTCGCCGCGGTTTCAGCCTTCGGCCTCGGGCAAGGCGCGCGTGTGGCGGCCTCCGCGCGAGGGTGCCGCCTACATTGTGAGCCTCGACATAGGCGGGCGCACTCTCACGGCCGACTATTCGGTCATCACCGTGCTTGACCGCCGGCTCGACGCCACTTCCGACCCGCGTCCCGAGGTTGTGGCGCAGTGGAGGGGACACATCGACCACGACCTGCTGGCATGGCGGGCGGCTGCTATGGCGCGATGGTATAACGACGCTCTGCTTGTCGTGGAGAGCAATTCGTGGGAAGGCGGTTCGGAGGGCCGCGGCCACTATATACTCTCCACTCTCGCCGACTCCTATGCCAACATGTATTACCGCCGCAGCAAGGGGTCGCCCACCGGGCGTCTGCCCGGATTTCACACCAATGTCCACACCAAGGCCTCGCTGATAGCCCATCTCATCGCGATGGTGCGCGACGGCCTGTATGTCGAGCGCGACCCCGGCGCGTGTGACGAACTCATGCAGTATGAATCGCTATCCGACGGCACCTATGCGGCCAGGCGCGGATGTCACGACGACATACTCATGTCGCGGGCCATAGCCCTGTGGGTGCATGCCGAGGAGCCCTCCTCCTCAATCCCCGCGCTCGCTCCTGCCGACTGTGCCGCTCTCTTCTTGCAGTGACCTCGCGATAGCCGTGGAAATGCTGTAAAGACAAAAGTCTCAAAAGGAACAAAAGTTTCTAATCGTACGTAAAACAGATGTTTTATGCTGATTAAAAACTTGTGTTCCTTTTGAGACTTTTGTCTTTTTGTATCTTTTTGCCGATATCGGGCAATAGAGACACTGTCTCGATGATTTACTTGGAGGCAGCGATAGAGTTTTTGCGGAACTCCTTGAGGAGCTTCTCAAGCTCGAGCGAAACCTTGCGAGCGCGTGCGCCGGCGGCCTTGTTGCCTGATTCTACCTGTGCGGCTGCGTCCTTGGCAAATGCCTCGAAACCGGCATTGATTTTTTCAACGATAGTTTTCATGTTATCTTGGAGATTAAATAAAATAATGTGATGGTTTTCTGCAAATTTACATATATTTTATCAACAGTTCCAAATGTTTGTATGCTTTTTTGCGCTCATATTCGTGACATTAGGGCGTTTTTGCACAAAAAGTCGTAACTTTGAGGTCCGATATTTCATTTTTCCATGATAAGCTATAACACCTTTACGCTCTCCAACGGTCTGAGAGCCGTACACAATTACGATCCCTCGACGGCCATGGTGGCGGTCAATATCTTATATAACGTGGGCTCGCGCGACGAGTCGCCTGAGCTCACGGGCCTTGCCCACCTCTTTGAGCACCTCATGTTTGGCGGCTCGGCCAATGTGCCCGACTTCGATGCCGAGCTGGAGCGGGCCGGCGGCACGAGCAACGCATGGACAAGCAACGACTTCACCAACTTTTACGACGTGGCTCCGGCTGCCAATTTCGAGACGCTCCTGTGGCTCGAGAGCGACCGCATGTGGGGGCTTTCATTCTCGCCGCGCTCGCTTGAGGTGCAGCAGTCGGTGGTCATCGAGGAGTTCAAGCAGACCCATCTCAACCGTCCCTATGGCGATGTGGCCCACCGTCTGCGCGAACTGCTCTACACTTCACATCCCTATCGCTATCCGACCATCGGACGGGAGATTGCACATATCGAGCGTGTGACGCTCGACGATGTGAAACACTTTTTCTATACCCACTACGCACCCAACAATGCCGTCATAGCCATCAGCGGCAACGTCACTCTCGAGCAGGCCCGTGACGGGCTGGAGCGGTGGTTTGGCCCGATACCCGCCCGCGACATCGCTCCGCGGCTCTATCAGCCCGAACCTGAGGTCACCGGGCCGCGTACTCTTACGGTCACAGGCCGAGTGCCCCAGCCTCTAGTGGTGGTGGCCTATCCGATGGCCGCTTACGGACAGCCTGGATATATAGAGTCGGATCTTCTCACCGACGTGCTTGCCTCGGGACGTTCGTCGCGCTATTACCGCAGTCTCGTGATGGCCGACTCGCTTTTCACCGAGGCCGACGCCTCCATTGCCGGAAGCGAGGAGCCGGGTTTCCTGATGCTGCGCGGACGTCTCACCGACGCGTCGCCCGAGGCCGTGGGGCATGCCGTGGAGGCTCTCAACACTCATGCCCGTGCACTTGCGGCTCCCGAGGCGCAAGGCGGACTCACACAGCGCGAACTCGAGCGTGCTCTCAACCGCTTTGACTCCAACCACAGGTTTTCGATGCTCTCATGCCTGTCACGGGCTCAGGAACTGGCCATGGCCGAGATGCATGGCGAGGACATCAACCGCCGTGTGGCCACGTATCGCTCAGAGACACGCGATGACATGGTCGCCACCGCCGCCGGTGTGCTCGACCCATCGCGGGCTTGTACGTTAGTGTATCTGCCGGAATAAAAAGCGTGTGTTATAAAACATTGTTTTTAAACAATCCTTTGGCCGGGAGTGTTGTAATTGTGTAATCACTGATAAAACTACTTAATTATGAAACTCAAAGACACACTCCACCGCCTGGGCGACCTCTACAAAGAGTCGGCCTCTATGATTTACCGCAATCCGCTCAATCACTAAACAGATACAAAAGTCTCAAAAAGGGCTCAAGCCGAAATTCCGGTGCATGTAATTTTCAGAAAATTGTTAAATTTGCGGTATGAAAACATCGGAAGCATTCTGGATGTTCTTGCCCCAGGGGCTGGACGAACTGTTTGAGATGGTGCGCTTCGAACGTACAGAACAGGCATATGACATATGGCTTGATG
>NZ_CAJTCF010000010.1:0-67558 GCF_910574735.1 Duncaniella muricolitica
CAACCCGACGCAGACCTGAAAATAATGCTCGCCGATGCATCTGAATCGCCGCCGGAAGAAACTGAAAACTGATAAGGGGGCTTGTCCTATACAAAAAGTTAGCCCAACTTCTATATTTCAAGAAGTTGGACTCGACTTTTTATGGTTTAGCGGACAGTAATAATTTTGAAAGGCGTTTGCGAAGTTCCTCAAGTTCTTTATCCTTCTTTTTGAGCATCCGCTCAAGAGATTGAATTTTCCTGAGTTGAGCCTGTCCGTTCCGGTTAATCTGACATATTGTCGCATGCTGAGAGTCGATGGTTTTCTGCATCGACTCAATCTGGGCGGATAATCCGCGCAGCACTTCTGTTATGTCATTAACCGGCTGTTTCACAGATACAAAGATACAAAACTTATTTGACTTTACCAAATAAAATTGCAGCTAATTACTATAAAATCAGCAGGTTGAATTTACTTATAATGGTGATGTCTATTCCACATTATCGCCTTAGCGTGTCCGCTGAATAGTTACTAAATCAGCCGCTCATGCGAGTGATGCCTGTGCAGTGGCGGATACCTGCGGATGCCCATGCAGGGGTGACCGATTTATCCACTTTATCCACTGAAATAAAAAACTTTTGTTTCTTTTTAAACTTATGAAACTTTTGTATCCCCTTTTATAACTTTTGTTTCTTATTGAGCTTATGAAACTTTTGTATCTCCTCGGTTGTCTCTGAGGCAATTCGTTATTCTTAACTCTATTTATTTTACTTGTTGATTAAAAATTAGTAATTTTGCATTCTTGAACTATTGATACATTTTTCCGATGGACAAGGATTCTAAGATTTATGTGGCCGGTCATCGTGGTATGGTTGGATCGGCTATTGTAAGAGAACTTAAACGACAGGGCTATAACAATATCATCACTCGCACTCATGCCGAGCTTGATCTGGTGTCGCAGCAGGCGGTCAATGAGTTCTTTGAGAAGGAGAAACCCGAATATGTGTTTCTTGCCGCTGCAAAGGTTGGCGGTATCATTGCCAACTCGACGGCCCTGGCCGATTTTATGTATGACAATATGATGCTTGAGATGAATGTAATCAATGCTGCATGGCGCAATGGTTGCAAGAAGCTCGAGTTTCTCGGTTCGTCGTGTATCTATCCCCGTCTGGCACCTCAGCCTATGCCTGAGAGCTGTCTGCTGACCTCTGAACTTGAGAAGACCAACGAGGCTTATGCCTTGGCCAAGATTTCGGGTCTGAAGTATTGCGAGTATCTTAACAAGCAGTATGGCACAGACTATATATCGGTGATGCCTACCAACCTTTACGGCCCCAATGACAATTATCATCCCGAGCACTCACACGTGTTGCCGGCCTTGATACGCCGTTTTCACGAGGCCAAGGAGCAGGGTTTGACCGAGGTGACATGCTGGGGTGACGGAAGTCCGCTCAGAGAGTTTCTCTATGTCGACGATCTGGCCAACCTGTGTGTATTTCTCATGAATAATTATTCGGGTGACGAGACTGTCAATGCCGGTACCGGCAAGGAACTCACCATCAAGGCTCTCACCGAGCTTGTGGCAAAGGTGGTGGGTTACGAGGGCAAAATCCTGTGGGACACCACACGCCCCAACGGCACACCCCGCAAGCTGCTTGATGTGTCAAAGGCGGCCGCTTTGGGTTGGACTTACCGCACGGAGCTTGAGGACGGCATCAGACTTGCCTATGAGGATTTTCTCAATAATCCCATGCGAGCCGAACGTTAAAATACGATATTCAAAACCTTCTTATCCGGCTGATTCTTTATATGCCCACTACACCTTCTCACCCTCATAAGACTCCCGAAGCCACGCCCAGGCCTGAGAACAAACCTAAACCGAAGCGTAAACATCGCGGCCTGATAGCTACGATGTGGACCGTGTTTGTGCTTGGTGTTGTCGGTCTGTTCTTCTTTCTGTTTCTCGTCTATAACGGTGTGATTGGCTACATGCCGCCCGTAGAGGAACTGAAAAATCCCACCGACCGTTTTGCATCGGTGCTCTATTCGTCAGACGGCAAGGAAATAGGCCGCTATTTCTACGGCATGGGCAATAGAGTGTATGCTGATTTTGACGAGGTGTCGCAGCACGTCATCGACGCGTTGATTTCGACCGAAGATGTACGCTTTGAGGAACATTCGGGTATCGATATGCGCGGACTGGGCCGTGTGCTGTTCAAGACGGTGCTTATGGGCAACAAGAATGCCGGCGGAGGCTCTACGCTCACCCAGCAGTTGGCCAAGCAGCTTTACTCGCCTCAGAGTTCGGGACTGCTCACGCGTGCCATGCAGAAGCCTATCGAATGGATGATAGCCGTCAAGCTCGAGAGATATTACTCCAAAGAGGAGATTATAAAGATGTATCTCAACCAGTTTGACTTTCTCTACAATGCCGTGGGCATCAAGAGCGCGGCTAACATCTATTTCGGCAAAGCCCCCAAAGACCTGACTGTCGAGGAGGCCGCCACGCTTGTCGGCATGGTGAAAAATCCCTCCTATTATAATCCCGTGCGTCAGAACGAGCGCACCCGCCAGCGTCGCAACGTGGTGCTCGCCCAGATGCACAAGGCCGGCAAACTCACCGACGCCGAGCTCGACTCGCTGTCAGCACTGCCGCTGACCCTTAATTTCCACCGTGTGGATGTCAAGGACGGCATAGCTCCATATTTCCGTGAGGAATTGCGCCGCATGCTCCGGGCCAAGCGTCCCGAGCGGGCCAACTATCGAGGCTGGGAGGGGCAGAAATTCATTGACGACTCCATTGCCTGGGAGACCAATCCGCTGTATGGCTGGATTGAAAAAAATCCCAAGCCCGACGGCTCGAAGTATGACATATATAACGACGGACTGAAAATCTACACCACCATCGACTCGCGCATGCAGCAGTATGCCGAGGAGGCTGTGGCCGAGCATCTCGGCGGAGACTTGCAGAAAGCGTTCTTCCGCGAGAAACGCGGCACCAAGGGTGCGCCCTACACCACCGACCGTGCCGAGCTCTCGGAGATACGCCGCAACCATCTGATACGTAACGCGATGAAAAACACCGACAGGTATCGTGAGATGGTCAAGGCGGGGGCCTCGCGCGAGGAGATAGACCGTGCTTTCAACACTCCGCGCGAGATGAAGGTGTTTGCCTACGGAGGCTCGGTCGACACGGTGATGACACCGCTCGACTCCGTGCTCTATCACAAACACTTCCTGCGCACGGGATTCATGGCCATGAATCCGCTCAACGGTCATATCAAGGCCTATGTCGGCGGTCCCGACTTCAGCTACTTCCAGTATGACATGGTGTCGACCGGACGGCGTCAGATCGGTTCGACAGTCAAGCCGTTTCTCTATACTTACGCGATGGAGGAAGGCTTTACGCCATGTGACGAGTTTTCCAACACCCAGCCAGTGCTCACCGACGAGACCGGCCGAGTGTGGGCACCACGCAATGCCGGCAGTGCAAGGGTAGGCGAGATGGTCGATCTGCGCTGGGCACTCACCAACTCCAACAACTGGATATCGGCACGTCTCATATCGCAGCTCTCTCCCGCGTCGCTTGTCAGGACAATGCACAACTTTGGTATCACAGCCAATCTTCCGGCCGTGATGTCGCTGTGTCTCGGTCCGGCCGACGTGTCGGTCAAGGAGATGGTGACGGCCTACTCGGCCTTTGCCAACAACGGCATGCGCGTCGACCCGATGTTTGTCACAGCCATAGCCGACAACAACGGCAACATCATTTCGGAATTTTCGCCACGCCACACCGAGGTCATCTCGGAGAAAGCCTATTACCGCATCCTCTCCATGCTGCTCAACGTAGTCAACGAGGGTACGGCCCACAGGGTAAGGTCGCGCTTCGGCCTCACTGCCGAGATGGGCGGCAAGACGGGTACCACCAACTACAACGCCGACGGATGGTTTATGGGCTTCACGCCCGAGCTTGTGGCCGGTACATGGGTGGGCGGTGACGAGCGTAACATCCACTTCAACACGATGGCCTACGGACAGGGCGCGTCGATGGCTCTCCCAATTTACGGCCGCTTCATGCGCAAGGTCTACAACGACCCGTCACTCAAATATTCCCAGTCGACCCGTTTTAGCTTCCCTCCCGGCGTGGATCTCTGCGAAAAGGAGTTTTACGGGCTGTATGACGACGAGCCCGACGCCGACACAGACGCCGAAGAGTCGTCGATGGAGGGAGTGTTTGACTGAAAAAAGCCATAAGACGTTATTTCTCAGTGAAAATGACGGCCCGTCACAGCCGTCATTTCACTTATTTTCACGACTGATAGTTGTAATATATCTTAAAATATATTAATTTTGTGACATAATGTGCGGTATGATTGTTATTCATACGTATAAAGCTATAAAATTATCCTTTCAAGTCATCAATTCATGACTCTAAGTCACATGCGTTTCAACAATTTATTATTAGCTGTTTCCATTCTGTTAGCGATGGCAGTCGCTTCGTGCTCCACACCCAAGGATGTGGCATATTTCCAGGAAATGGCCATTCAGACGCCATCGCAGGTAGATGTGAAAAGCGTCGTCATCAAACCTAATGACAAGCTGTCTATCATCGTCAACTCGCGAGACCCGATGGTGGCCAATATGTTCAATCTGCCCTACACCAACCGTCTGCTCGGACAGACCTCGGTGTTGGCCAACAGTAACACATCACAGGGAGTAAGTGCCTACACAGTCAATCAGGACGGAGACATCGACTTCCCGGAGCTTGGCACGGTCCACGTCGAAGGGCTCACCCGCATGGAGGCGGCCGGAGTCATCAAGGGTATGCTTATAGGGCGCGACCTCGTGAAAGATGCAGTCGTGACCGTGGAGCTTGTCAATGCCCAGGCCTCGGTGCTCGGCGAAGTCAATAAGCCCGGCCGTTATCCGATAGACCGCGACGACATGACCATCCTCGACCTGCTCGGAAGTGCCGGCGACCTTACCATCTATGGTATGCGCGACAACATCAAGCTCATACGTACGGTCGACGGACAGCAGACCACCTATCAGGTAAGTCTCCTCTCGGGCAACGACCTCACGTCGTCACCGGCCTATTACATACAGCAGGACGATGTGGTGTATGTTGAGCCTAATCCCACACGCAAGCGTCAGTCACAGCTCAACGCCAATACGGTCCAGTCGACCTCGTTCTGGGTGTCGATAGCTTCGCTCGCGGTGACCATCACAGCTATAATTGTACGTTAAAAGTCAAAAAGTCCACTCTACATGCAGAACAATACACAGCAGCCTCTCTCTCAGCAGATGCCGGTCTATCAGGCAGCCCCTGTAGTGTCCGAAGAAGAGGATTCGATTAACATAAGCGACTTCCTGTCATTGTGTGTGCGGTGCTGGAAATGGTTTGCCTTTTCCGTAGCAGCCTGTCTTATCATAGGAGCACTGTATGTGCTCACCTCGCCTAAAATCTACACACGCACGGCCCAGGTCGTGGTGCAGGATGACGAGGCTGGTTCCAGTTCCCAGAGCATAACCTCGGCATTGAGCGATATGGGACTCTTCACCACATCGACCAATGTGGCCAACGAGCTTCTTGCTTTCCAGTCGCCGGCCCTCATAGGTGATGTGATAGAGCGTCTCGGGCTCAGAGCCAACTATGTATATAAGAAACGCCTCCGCCCAGTGTCGCTCTATGGCGACTCAATGGTGCTGTCGGTGTCATTGCCCGACATCTCGGTCAACCGTGGCCTGAGGATGAGGATGACGATACTCGAGGACGGCAAGGTGGAGGTGAGCGACATGTACGACCATCTCGGCAACGAGCTCGACGTCATGACCGTCACTCTCGGCGACACTGTCAGTACTTCTTTCGGACGTATGGTTATCTCGGCCGGCCCCAACTTCTCGCCCGATTTTGACCACGACATACGGTTTTCCTACTGGCCTATGCCTACAGCCATAAGCAAGTATCAGGCCAAGCTCACCGAGACCCTCTCCAACGAAGACGCCTCGGTCATAGACTTTGCCATCAAAGATGACAATGTGCAGCGTGGCGATGACTTCCTGTCGGCCCTCATAGACATATATAATGAAAAGTGGGTTGAGCAGAAAGCCCAGATGGCCGTGGCCACATCGGAGTTTATCAACGAACGTCTCAACGTCATCGAGAAAGAACTCGGCCATGTCGACGATAACATAGCCACCTTCAAGGGCGAACATCTGGTGCCTGACGTAGCCGCCGCCTCCGAGATGTATATGGCTAATGCCAACGAGAACACCAAGCAGCAGCTCGGAGTGATGACCCAGATGGAAATCACACGCTTTCTCATCGACTACATGCAGTCGCCCGCCAACAAGGGCAAGCTCCTACCCGGCAATCTCGGCATAGAGAACCAGGGTATCGTGGCTCAGATAACCGAATACAACAATCTTCAGCTCGAGCGTGACCAGCTCCTGTCGACCACCGGCGAGAACAGCCCGCTGGTCAAGGACCGCGACAACTCGCTTGCCAGCATCAGGGCCGCGCTCGCCTCTTCGCTCAACACTCAGTTGCGCATGCTCGGCACCCAGCTCGCAGCCCTTGAGCGCAGCGACCGCAAGACCAATGCCAAGATAGCCTCGTCGCCATCCCAGGCCAAGTATCTGCTGTCGGTAGAGCGTCAGCAGAAGGTCAAAGAGTCGCTCTATCTCTTCCTGCTCCAGAAGCGTGAGGAGAATGAGCTGTCGCTCGCCTTCACACCCTACAACACCCGCGTCATAACACCCCCGATGGGCTCGCTTAAACCATCGTCGCCCGTCACACGCAACATCATGCTTGTGGCACTGGTGATAGGTCTGCTCATCCCGGCCATCATACTCTTCCTCTCGGAGACACTCAACAACCGCCTGCGTAGCCGTGCCGACCTCGAGGGCGTCAAGGCTCCGTTTATCGGCGAAATACCCGAGGAAGTGACGAGCAAAAACCGCATCAACCGCTGGCGTCGCCGCTGGCGTGACACCATCGGCAAGGAATCGCGCATCGAGGAAGCCCCGACGCTCATTGTCAAGCCCCACGGCCACAGTCTGCTCAACGAATCGTTCCGCATGGTGCGTTCCAATCTCGAGTTCATGACCCGCGGAGGCAAAAACAAGATTGCCATGATTACATCGTTCAATCCCGGCTCGGGCAAATCGTTCGTGACTCTCAATCTCGGAGCCACCATGGCCATCAAGCACAAGGATGTGAAGGTGCTCATAATCGACATGGACCTGCGCAGAGCCTCGCTCTCCAAGGTGGTCGGCAACTATGCCCCCGGCGTCTCCGACTATCTGTCCGAGGCTACCGACGACATAAGGAAACTCATACGTCCCACCTCTCAGGAAGGTCTCTACATGATACCCGTGGGCACCATTCCCCCCAATCCCACCGAGCTCCTCTACTCGACCCGTATGCAGGAGATGCTCGACAAACTGCGTGAAGAGTATGACCTGATATTGCTCGACTGTCCGCCCGCCGACATCGTGGCCGACTCGACCATCATCACTCCGCTTGCCGACATGACAATATTCATCCTGCGTGCCGGACTGCTTGACCGCCGCTTGCTGCCCGAACTCAACAAGATGTATGACAACCATCGTTTCAACAATCTGATGGTCGTGCTCAACGGCACCACTTCGGTAGCTACGCCTTACCGCAGGTATGCCTACCGCAATAAGTATGTAACCGAGGATTAATCCCTTGATTATAAGAGGGTGTTTAATAACAAATGTTAAAGCCAAAGTCCATTGTCATGAGTCGTGTTTCGTCATGGAAAGAGGGAGCATAGCTGTAGCTATGTGACCGATTGACAGGGCGGAACACGGCCATGACAATGGATGCAAACAAGGTATTTTTATTATTACTTAATATGTATTATATTAAGGATTTATTAAGGCTTTACCACTCATGGGCGTCTTTTCATTTAACTTGTCCCTAATCATCGGTCACATAGCTACAGCTATGCTCCCTCTGATTATGAACAATTTAAATGAAAATACACCCACTTTGGCTTAACATTTGTTATGAAACACCCTCTAAAATAAACAGGAGTATCATAACGTTTGTTATGATACTCCCTCCTTATTAAAATCTAATAACCCCAAACACCAATCATCAAAAGGACCAAGCAATGGATCAAGAGCTTAAGAAAAAACTTTCCTACGACCCCGACGGCCTGCTGACGTATGAGTATATAGCCAATCACATAGGCCTGTGTGACGATATCATGGACGAACTCATTGACAATATGATACTTGTCGACGGTTCGGGCCAGTTTGTCGTATCGGCTGCGCGTTATCTACATGCCATTGACAGCGAGCGTTATGCCTCGGTGATTGACCGCCTTGTGGTCGCATCGATCGAGAAAGACCGCGAACACCGCTATCTGCCCGCGCTCATCGAGAGCCTCTACGGAGCCGACTATGCCGAGCGTGCCGCTGAGCTTTCGGCTACCGACAATAACTTCCGCCGCATCTACAAGCGGTTGCAACCGTCGGCCGAAGGGCTTTAGGACGGTCTCGCACAGTCATGAAGATATTGCAGATTATCCCCGGCAAGATATGGGGCGGAGCTGAGCAATATATCGTCGACCTTGGCCGGGAGCTTGAAGCACGCGGCCACGAGGTGACATATCTTGCCTATGACCGTGAGGCTGTGACCGCTCAACTGGAGCGTCGCGCCATTCCCTATCGGACACTCCCTTTCAGATGGTCGCTCGACCGCACCAGCATCAACGAACTGGCCGCAATGCTGCGCGCCACGCATTATGATGTGATACATGTCCACAGCACCCGCTTTGTGCCGATAGCCCAACTGGCCGTGGCTCGTGCCGGCTGTGACACACGTGTGGTCATGACCCGTCATGAGGCCCACCGCACCGGGGTCAACATCTTTTTGCGTCCTCTATTCCGACGCCTTCACCGCATCATATTTGTGTCAGACCTCGTGAAGCGTCGTTACCGCGGGGCCAACGGGTGGATTAGCGACGATATGTGCAGGGTGATACATAACAGCATCCCGCCCTATCCCCACAAGGATGTCGAGTCGCTGCGCGCGCTCTACGACATACCCTCCTCGGCACCCCTGCTGATGTTTGCCGGACGCGTCAAGAAGTCAAAAGGTTGCAGCGTCATACTCAAAGCCCTGTCGAGAATAGCCCACAAACCGTTTCACATAGTGTTTGTCGGCGCGCTCAAGTCGGAGAAATACCGCCGTCAACTCATGGACATAGCCGCAGCCGGAGGCATAGAGGAGCGCGTGCATTTCTATGGTTTTACTCCCGACGCCCGCCAGTTCATGCGTCAGGCCGACATAGCCATAGCCCCCTCGGTGACGCTCGACTCGTGCCCGCTGACCAATATCGAATATCTCCAGTTGGGCAAATGTGAGGTGTCGACCAACAACGGCGGCCAGGCCGAATATCTCGAGGACGGCCGCACGGCACTCCTTGTAGGTCCGGGCGACGACATGGCACTTGCCGATGCCATAGGCCGTGTGATCGACGACCGCGACCTGCGCGAGCGTCTCGCCAAGGCCGGGCGCGAGCATTTCGAGCAGCATATGTCCTACTCACAGTTTGTCGACAAAGTGCTTGAGGCCTACAGCAATACATAACCGACAATCAATATCATGAAACAATGAAAAAAGCATTATTAATAACCGTGCTCGTATTGCTCGCAGTGGCAATCGGCATATATGCGTATAACACTAAAAACTCACAAATGACACAGTTATCCGAGACTCCCGAGGCTCTTGACCCTCAGGCCGAAGCCGACACCATCTCACCCGACGACGTCAAGGTGCTCCTTCACACTTCGCTCGGCGACATCACCATCCTTCTCTACGGCGACACACCCCGCCACCGCGACAATTTCATCAAGCGTGTGGAGAAAGGTGACTATAACGGAGTGCTCTTTCACCGCGTAATCGACAACTTCATGGTGCAGACGGGCGATCCCGAATCGAAAAACGCACCCAAGGGCAAAATGCTCGGCGCAGGCGACTCGGGCACCGAGATAGAGGCCGAATTTGTATTTCCCAAGCATTTCCATCACCGCGGAGCCATCGCGGCCGCACGTCAGGGCGACGCTGTTAACCCCGAGAAGAAATCGTCGGGTTCGCAGTTCTATATCGTCACAGGCAAGAAATACACCGCAGGCCAGCTCGATCAGATGGAGCGTCGCGCCGTGATGCAGTATAAGCAGGATATGTTCAACTCGCTCGCCGCACAACACCGCGACAGCATCATGGCCCTGCGCCGCAACCGCGACACCGCCGGGCTGCAGGCTCTCCAGGACTCGCTCGCGCAGGAGACCGAGCGTCTTACTGCCGACCACAACACCATATATACTCCTAAGATGCGCCAGGTCTATATGACCGAGGGTGGCACTCCCCATCTCGACGGAGCCTACACCGTGTATGGCCGCGTGCTCGAGGGCATGGATGTGGTTGAGAAAATCGAGGCCGCCGAGACCGATGCCAACGACCGTCCCATTGAGGATATACGCATCATATCCGCCTCTGTCTTGTAGTTTAAAGAGTTAACAGAGTTTATAAAAACAAAAGGCAGGAGTCCCGGGGAGTTTAACTTCCGGACTCCTGTCTTTTGTTTTGAGGGGGAGAAACGAAACAGGCTGCGCCATCGGTGAGAGGACGCAGCCTGTTGAATTGATTTATCTGAATATTGTCGCTCCGTGGTCGGTTGATTAGGGGTTCTGCTTCTTTCATCCTAAGCCCTGCCCGTCATCATCCGTTGGCGGAGAGTGTCGGGAGGCGTTTACTGCTGGCTTTCGTCAAGAGTACAGATGGATACGCGGTTCCAGCTTTCCTCCTTGAACATGTGACCGATACCCTGGCCTTCAGCCTTGATGCGGCTGGCCTTGATACCATATTTCTTGATGAGAGCGTTCTTGACTGACTCGGCGCGGGCGGCGGCAAGACGTTCGTTGAGCTCCTTGGGACCATCCTGTGAGGCGTAACCCTTGATGATGACGGTCGATGAAGGATTGTGCTTCATATAGTCGGCGATCATCTCCACGTTAGGCATCTGGTCGGCAGTGATAGTGCTCTTGCCAATCTTGAAGAATACGAAGCGCACACTGCTGAAAGTGGTGTCGGACACAACCTTGGGAGCCTGGTTCTGGGCGGCGGCGAGGGCAGCAGCGAGAGCGGCGTTCTCGGCCTGAGAGGCTGCGAGGTCATCGGCAGCGGCCACTACGCCTGCACGCAGGGTGTTGACCTCGTCATTGAGGGCTGCAACCTGTGACGAATAGTCGGGAGGACATGTCACACACTGGAAGCCGGGGCCGAAATTGTAGTTGAAGCCGACCATGAGGTCAAAGTTGGCACGGTTGGCGTTGAACTGAGCCTTTTCGCCTTCGCCCGAGAGATTCCACGTCACGTCAGGCTTGACAGAGATAGAGAAGTTGTCGGTGACACCAAAGTTGAAGGCAAGGCCGGTCTTTGCGGCGATGTAATTGTCATCATGTGCGCCGGGATAGAAATTGTGGCCCCATCCCAAGCCTACTTTAGCGTCAATCCAGAATTTGCGCGGTTCGCACTGGAATCCGCCAAACAGATTGTTGAGATTCATCGTACCGTATGCTCCCACATACTGGGTGTCGAATGCGGTGCGGCTTGATGTGGTGTTGACACCCCATGCACCTTCTACGCCTATGCCAACGAGCGGAGTGAGCTGCTTTTCGATGTGCAGACCATAGTTCCCTCTCATGTTCTGGAAGAATGAATGTCCCTTGAGCGGAGTAGTGACTCCGGCGTCAAGTCCGATGGACCAGTTGTCGCGTAAGGTGGGTCGTTCGATGACGTTCTGCGCGCCGGCGGTAAGAGCACATCCGGCGATAGCGGCGGCGAATAAGACTTTTTTCATCGTGAATTACAATTAGATGTTATTATTTTTTATTTGTTGAATACGTGGCCGGCCCTACGTGATGCCCTGCGGGGATTGTAGAAGAGTGCGTGAGGAGCTTTCCCGCAGGCGACCTGAGTAGCGGCCTTCCACTTATACTAACACCTTCGGGCCAAAGAATGTTGGCGTGACCGACACCGTGACGCCCTATTTTATACAATTTTTTAAGTTTTAGGATATTAGCGACATATGTGTGATATTGTTAAAAGTAAGAAAACTAAAATTGTAGAATTTAATGTTTTATAACATCAAAAATATTTGTGGATATATAGAAAAGATTCGTATATTTGCCGGAGAAATTGTAAAACCTACTAAAAGACCTTGAAAATCATCCATGGCTCCTTTGGCGAATAATCACATATCCATCGACTGCGTAGTGCTCGGATTTGACGGTACCAATCTGAGAGTGCTTCTTGTGAAGCGTCGCGGCGAGGATCAGGCCGGAGAGTATAACGACATGAAGCTCCCCGGCAGTCTCATCTATCAGGACGAGGATCTCGACGAGGCCGCCATGCGTGTGCTTCATGAGCTTACGGGAGTCAAAGATGTGCCCCTGCAGCAATTCAAGGCCTTCGGTTCGCGCAACCGCACGAGCAATCAGCGCGATGTCGTGTGGCTCGAGCGTGCCCAGCAGGCCCATGTGGAGCGCATCGTCACCATAGCTTACTTCGCGCTCGTCAAGCTCGACGGCCCCATGCAGAAGATTGTCGACCGCGAGTCGGCCGTGTGGATGCCGGTAGGCGAGGTCGGCACTCTGGCCTTTGACCACAATCTCATCATCGAGGAAGCCCTCAAGGCCGTGCGCCGTGAGGTGGAAAACAACCGCTCCATACTCTTTGACCTCCTGCCCAAGAAATTCACGGCCTCGCAGCTTCGTCTGCTCACCGAGATAATCTACGGGCGCAGTCTGGATGTGCGCAACTTCCACAAGAAGATTTCCCAGATGCCCTACGTGATACCCCTCGAGGAGCGGCAGAAGGGAGTGGCCCACCGCGCCGCGCGTTACTTCAAGTTTGACCGCAAGATTTACAACATATCGCGTTGAGGTTGACCGACCGGATTAAACACACCTGTACGCACATACACACATACGAATCTAACCATTCATTATTATATAATATATGTACCTTTTAGGATATGACATAGGCAGCTCGTCGGTCAAGGCGAGTCTCGTCGACGCCGAGAGCGGCCGCACGGTAGCCTCGGATTTCTATCCCCGCACCGAAGCTGAGATCATAGCACTTTGTCCCGGATGGGCCGAGCAGCGTCCCCAGCAGTGGTGGGATTGTCTGAAACAGGCCACGGCCAGCGTTATGGCCACATCAAAAGTAGATCCCCGCGACATCAAGGCCATCGGCATCTCCTATCAGATGCACGGACTCGTAATGCTCGACAAGGATATGCAGCCCCTGCGTCCCGCCATCATATGGTGTGACTCACGCGGTGTGCCCTATGGCGAGAAGGCTTTCAGCGAGCTCGGCGAAGAGACCTGTCTGAGCCATCTGCTCAACTCGCCCGGCAACTTCACCGCCACCAAGCTGGCCTGGGTGAAGGAAAACGAGCCCGAGACATTTGAACGCATCCACAAAATCATGCTTCCCGGCGACTACGCAGCCCTGCGTCTCACCGGCCGCGTATGCACCACCATATCCGGTCTGAGCGAAATGATGCTCTGGGACTTTAAGGAGGGACGCCCCGCACAGTTCCTTCTTGACTATCTCGGCTTTGACGCCTCGATACTCCCCGAGATTGTGCCGACCTTCTCCATTCAGGGCACAGTGACAGCCGAGGCCGCCGCAGAGCTCGGTCTGGCCGAGGGAATCCCCGTGTCATACCGCGCCGGCGACCAGCCCAACAACGCTCTTTCGCTCAACGTATTCAATCCCGGTGAGGTGGCCTCGACCGCCGGCACTTCGGGTGTGGTATACGGTGTGCTCGGCGATGTCAACTATGACCCCCAGAGCCGCGTCAACACCTTTGCCCACGTCAACCATACCCCCGAGCAGACACGTCTCGGTGTGCTCCTCTGCATCAACGGCACAGGCATCCTCAACTCGTGGAGCAAGCGTGTGATGGCCCCCGACAGCATCTCCTATCCCGGCATGAACGACCTCGCCGCCACAGCCCCCATCGGAGCCGCCGGCGTGTCGGTGATACCGTTTGGCAACGGAGCCGAGCGCGTGTTGCGCAACAAGGAGGTGGGATGCTCTATCCACGGCGTCAATTTCCTCACCCACGACCGCTCCCACATGCTCCGCGCCGAGCAGGAGGGCATAGTGTTCTCATTCATGTATGGCATGGAAGTGATGGAACAGATGGGCATGAAGCTGAGCAAGATACATGCCGGACATGCCAACATGTTTCTCAGTCCGCTGTTCCGCAACACGCTGGCCGGCGTGAGCGGAGCCACCATCGAGCTCTACAACACCGACGGCTCGGTCGGCGCAGCCAAGGGTGCCGGTATCGGCGCAGGCATCTATGCCGACAACAACGAGGCTTTCGCTTCGCTCGAGAAGATTGAGGTCATCGAGCCGGTCGAGGCCGACCGTCAGGCCTATGCCGACGCCTACGCTTTGTGGAAGCAGCGTCTGCTCGCCCAACTGTAAATTTTTAAAAATCAACACATAATATATAATCTTAAATTTTTTATTTTATCTAACTATGGCAGTAAAGGAATATTTCCCTACCATCGGAAAAATCAAATTTGAGGGCAAAGACTCTAAGAATCCCCTCGCTTACCGTTACTATGACGCAGAGAAAGTAATCCTCGGCAAACCCATGAAGGAATGGCTCAAGTTTGCCATGGCATGGTGGCACACCCTCTGCGCTGAGGGCGGCGACCAGTTCGGCACAGGCACCAAGACCTTCCCCTGGAACGAGGGCAGCGACCCCATGACCATCGCCAAGCAGAAGGCTGACGCAGGTTTTGAGGTAATGGAGAAGCTCGGCATCGAGTATTTCTGCTTCCACGACACCGACCTCATCGGTGACCTCGGCGACATCGACGGTTACGAGGCCCGCATGAAGGAAATCGTAGAGTATCTCCAGGGCAAGATGGCCGCTACCGGCATCAAGAACCTCTGGGGTACAGCCAACGTATTCGGCAACGGCCGTTACATGAACGGTGCAGCCACCAACCCCGACTTTGACGTAGTGGCACGCGCTGCCGTTCAGATCAAGAACGCTATCGACGCCACCATCGCTCTCGGCGGTCAGAACTACGTGTTCTGGGGCGGTCGCGAAGGCTACATGAGCCTCCTCAACACCGACCAGAAGCGTGAGAAAGAGCACCTGGCCACAATGCTCCGCATCGCCCGCGACTATGCACGCAGCAAGGGCTTCACCGGCACATTCCTCATCGAGCCCAAGCCCATGGAGCCCTCCAAGCACCAGTATGACGTCGACACCGAGACAGTAATCGGCTTCCTCAAGGCTCACGGTTTGGAGAACGACTTCAAGGTCAACATCGAGGTTAACCACGCTACTCTTGCCGGCCACACCTTCGAGCACGAGCTCTGTGTAGCTGTTGACAACAACATGCTCGGCTCTATCGACGCCAACCGCGGTGACTATCAGAACGGCTGGGACACCGACCAGTTCCCCATCGACAACTATGAGCTCACCCAGGCCATGATGCAGATCATCCGCAACGGCGGCCTCGGCAACGGCGGTACCAACTTCGACGCCAAGACCCGTCGCAATTCTACCGACCTCGAGGACATCTTCATCGCCCACATCGCCGGTATGGACGCTATGGCCCGCGCACTCGAGAGCGCAGCCGCTATGCTCGAGGAATCACCCTACAAGGCTATGCTCGCCGAGCGTTACGCTTCGTTTGACGGCGGCAAGGGTAAGGAGTTCGAGGAAGGCAAGCTCACCCTCGAGGATGTAGTGGCTTATGCCAAGACCCAGCCCGAACCCAAGGTGACCTCAGGCAAGCAGGAGCTTTACGAGGCTATCCTCAACATGTATTGCTAATCGGGTTTGCCCCTCTGAAGGCAATCTGAAAGTTTAAGAGTCAGGGTGCATGATTCTCCACAGAATTGTGCCCCGGACTCCTAAACTTTTCGGCATATATATATACACTCAGCATAATCACAAACACATAACACTAAGTATTTTTCTAAAACCATGAATCATCCTCAAAACGGAAGCAAGGTCTACCTGTTCTCCATCGTGTTGGTGGCAGTGCTCGGCGGACTGCTTTTCGGATATGACACGGCCGTAATATCGGGTGCTGAAAAGGGTCTCCAGGCATTCTTCCTCGGAGCCAAGGACTTTGTCTACACCGACACCATCCACGGCATCACCTCGTCAAGCGCGTTGCTGGGCTGCATCATCGGCTCGGCTCTCTCCGGCTTCTTCGCCTCTTTTTTCGGTCGCAAGAAGTCTCTCGCCATCGCCGGCGTCTTCTTTTTCCTGTCGGCCCTTGGCAGCTATTATCCTGAATTTTTGCTCTTCGAGTATGGCAAGCCCACAGCTTCGCTGCTCGTAGTGTTTAACATATACCGTATACTCGGCGGCGTCGGTGTGGGTCTGGCCTCGGCCATCTGCCCCATGTATATCGCCGAGGTGGCACCCTCCAACATGCGAGGCACCCTCGTGTCGTGGAACCAGTTTGCCATCATCTTCGGTCAGCTTGTAGTATACTTTGTCAACTTCCTCATCCTCGGCGAGCACACTCAGCCTGTCATCGAGAAAATCTCCGAGACCATCTATCAGGTGAGCAGCCAGAGCGACCAGTGGACCATCACCACCGGCTGGCGTTACATGTTCGGCTCCGAGGCTTTCGTGGCCGGCATCTTCACCATCCTTGTGTGCCTTGTGCCCGAGTCGCCCCGCTATCTTGCCCTTGTCGGCAAGGACGAGAAGGCCCTCAATGTGCTCTCGCATATCAACGGTTATGAGAAAGCCAAGGAGATACTCCGACAGATTAAGGAGACCACCGAGGTCAAGAGCGAAAAACTCTTCTCGTTTGGCGTCATGGTCATCTTTGTCGGTGTCATGCTTTCAGTGTTCCAGCAGGCAGTCGGTATCAATGCCGTGCTCTACTACGCACCCCGCATCTTTGAGTCGATGGGCATGTCTGACCCGATGATGAACACCGTCTACATGGGCATCGTCAACATCACCTTCACACTCGTGGCAGTCTTTACAGTCGAGAAGCTCGGCCGCAAGCCGCTCCTCATATGGGGTTCGATAGGCATGGCTATCGGAGCAATGGGTGTCGCTCTCAGCAACCTTATCGACGGTGTGCCCCCGATATTCCCGGTAGTGTCAATCATGGTCTACTCGGCTTCGTTCATGTTCTCATGGGGCCCCATCTGCTGGGTGCTCATCGCCGAGATTTTCCCCAACACCATCCGCTCGGCTGCCGTGGCTATCGCCGTGGCCTTCCAGTGGATATTCAACTTTATCGTCTCGTCGACGTTTGTACCTATGTACAATATGTCGCTCGGCGATATGGGCGACCGTTTCGGACACATGTTTGCCTACGCGCTATACGGTGTGATATGCATCGTGGCCGCGTGGTTTGTCTATTCGCTTGTGCCTGAGACCAAAGGCAAGACACTCGAGGATATGACCAACCTGTGGCGCAACCGCAACAAGAGATAAAATCAATCGGAAATCCTATAATATTACTTAACAAAAACCGTACATATTAATATCTAATTACACTTTCGCAGGCCGCGTGATATTGCCGTCAGCCTATGTCCGTGGCAATATCGCGTCGGTTTGCGGGACTAAAATTATCTAAACAATGGCAAAATTTGATAAAATCGCCGTGCTCGCCAAGATGGGAGCTACCGGTGTGGTGCCTGTGTTCTATCACAAGGATGCCGAAGTAGCCAAGCAGGTTGTCAAGGCTTGCTATGAGGGCGGCATACGTGCGTTTGAGTTTACCAATCGCGGTGACTTCGCTCACGAAGTGTTTGCTGAGGTAGTGAAATTTGCAGCCGTGGAGTGTCCTGAAATGGCTATGGGTGTAGGTTCGATTGTCGACCCCGCCACCGCCGCTCTCTATATCCAGCTCGGCGCATGCTTCATCGTAGGCCCGCTGTTCAATCCCGAGGTTTCACGCGTGTGCAACCGTCGTCTTGTCCCCTACACCCCCGGTTGCGGTACAGTCAGCGAAGTGGGTGCCGCTCAGGAGACAGGCTGCGACCTGTGCAAGTGCTTCCCCGGCGACGTGCTCGGCACCAAGTTTGTCAAGGGTCTTCTCGCTCCCATGCCCTGGACCAAGCTCATGGTCACCGGCGGCGTAGAGCCTACAAAGGAAAACATCGAAGGCTGGATCAAGGCCGGTGTGTTCTGCGTAGGTATGGGTTCAAAGCTCTTCCCCGGCGACAAGGTGAAGGCTCAGGACTGGCAGTATGTTACCGACAAGTGCCGTGAGGCTCTCGGATACGTAGCCGAAGCCCGTAAGTAATTCTTAAAATTGCAGGGGCGGAGGCTTGCGGCCACCGTCCCTGCAATTCTTTTTACTTTTCCTAAATCATATAATTTTAAAAATAGGTACAGAATCAGTTATGGAAAAAACATGGAGATGGTTTGGGCCTAACGACAAAATTACTCTCGACATGCTCCGTCAGATAGGAGTCGAAGGCATCGTCACAGCCCTGCACCACATACCCAACGGTGAGGTGTGGCCTCTTGAGGAGGTCGAGAAGATGAAAGCTCTCATCGAGTCAAAGGGGATGAGGTGGAGCGTGGTGGAGAGTCTGCCCGTGTCGGAGTCGATAAAATATGCCGGTCCTGACCGCGACGCTCTGATAGAGCGTTACAAAGAGTCGCTCGCCAATCTCGGCAAGGCCGGAGTGACCACCGTATGCTACAACTTTATGCCTGTGCTCGACTGGGCACGTACCGATCTGGACTACCCCAATCCCAACGGCACATCCAATCTTTACTTCAATCTCGGCGAATTTGCCTATTTTGACATCCACATACTCAAGCGTGAGGGTGCCGAGGCCGACTATGACGCCTCTACTCTCGAGCGTGTGGCCAAAATCAAGGAGTCTATGACCCCCGAGGGCGAGAAACGTCTCGTCGACAATATCATTGTCAAGACCCAGGGGTTTGTCAACGGCAATATCTCCGAGGCCGATCTCGACCCCGTGCAGAAGTTCCGCGAGCTGCTCAAGCTCTATGACGGCATCGACGCCTCACAGCTACGCGCCAACATGGCTTATTTTCTCAACGCCATCATGCCCGTGTGTCGCGAATACAATATAAATATGTGTGTGCATCCCGACGACCCCCCGCGTCCCATCCTCGGACTCCCCCGCATAGTCACCTGCGATGCCGACATCGAGGCGTTTCTCAACGCCGTGCCTGACCCGCACAACGGTCTGACCTTCTGTGCCGGCTCGCTCAGTGCCGGACCTCACAACGATGTGGTCGCGCTGGCACGCAAATATGCCTCACGCACCCACTTTGCCCACATCCGCATCTGCAAGACCCTTTCGGGGGGCGACTTCAAGGAGTCGTCTCACCTCGACCCGCGTCTGATAGAGGTTGTGAAGATATTCCAGAAGGTCAATCCCAATATCCCGATGCGTGTCGACCATGCCGAACTGATGCTCGACGATGCCGACAAGGGCTACAATGCCGGCTACTCGTTTCACGGGCGCATGCTTGCCCTGGGACAGATAGAGGGCGTCATGGCAGCCTGTGTCAAAGGTTAATATCATAGATAGAAAAAGCAATATATCATGAACGAATTGTTTTCAGTAAAAGATCAGGTCGTTGTCATCACCGGCGGTACAGGTGTGCTCGGCCGCTGCATAGGCGAATATCTCGCCACACAGGGTGCCAAGGTGGTGCTCATGGGTCGCCGCAAGGATGAGGGCGACGAGATAGTCGAGGCTATCAAGGCCAAAGGTGGCGAGGCGATGTTTCTTGTCACCGACGTTATGAATCCCGAGGTCGTGCAGGCCAATTGTGATGAAATCCTCGCCCGCTATGGCCGCGTGGACGCCCTGCTCAACGGAGCCGGCGGCAACATGAAGGGTGCCACCATCGCGCCCGACGGCAACTTCTTCGACCTTGAGGTCGAAGCGTTCCGCACGGTGCTTGATCTCAATCTCACCGGCTCGGTAATCCCCACCCAGGTGTTTCTGCGCCCGATGGTCGAGGCCGGCCGCGGCACCATCGTCAACTTCTCGTCGATGGCTGCTTTCCGCCCCATGACCCGTGTGGCCGGATATGCCGCAGCCAAGGCCGGTATATCCAACTTCACCGCATTCCTCGCCAACGAGGTAGCCACCAAGTTCACCCCCGCCATACGTGTCAACGCCATAGCTCCGGGCTTCTTCCTGACCAATCAGAACCGCTCGCTGCTCACCAATCCCGACGGCTCATACACTCAGCGTGGAGAGGATGTGATACGCCAGACTCCGTTCAAGCGTTTCGGCAAGCCCGAAGAGCTGTGCGGCACCATACAGTATCTCATCTCCGACGCCTCGACTTTTGTGACGGGCACCGTGGCCGTAGTCGACGGCGGATTCAATGCTTTTGCCATGTAAAAAAGCCCTGAATTAACACTCAAACCTTAATTTAGGCCATTCCATTAGGGTTTTTTAATCACTTTTAGCGCAAACTGCCGTGCAAAAATGCATGGCAGTTTGTTTTAATCATGAAAAGTAAATAAAAGGCCCCCTGAACATGACACTAAGGGGTAAGGTAGAAAGATAAGACAAGATATAACATCCCTCGTCCTCTTTACCGAGTTGTGAAACTGGATACTGAGGCTCTCATAAATAAATAGTTGAAACGTGAGGAGCGGTGTTGCGGTTTGTCCGCAACACCGCTTTTTCGTATCTTTGCGGACATAAATAATGAAATTATGATACATTATCCCGACAGCGCAGACAATGTGCACATAATCGTGGCGGCCGGGAGCGGAAGCCGCTACGGAGGCAATCTGCCCAAGCAGTTTTGCGACCTTGCAGGCCGTCCGATGCTCATGACCACCATGGAGCGTCTTGCCGGAGCGACTCCCGGTGCACGCATTATTGTGGTGTTGAGTGCCGACATGACGGGTATGTGGGAGGAGATGTGTCGCGAACACTCTTTCACTCTCCCTCACACCATTGTCGCCGGCGGTCCGTCGCGCGCCCATAGCGTGAAAAACGCCGTCATGACCCTCGACCCCGACACCGTGGGGTGGGTGAGCGTGCATGACGCCGCGCGCCCGATGGTGACGCGCGCCATGATGGAACGTCTGCTCTCCGCGCTCTCCGACACATGCCGCGGAGCCATACCCGTGGTGGCTGTTACCGATTCGCTGCGTGTGCTTGAGCCCGACGGCGGCTCGAAGGCCGTCGACCGTTCGCTCTACCGAGCCGTGCAGACCCCTCAGGTGTTTGACGGACGCACGCTCATCGAGGCCAACCGTCAGGAGCTCCTCCCAACCTTTACCGACGACGCTTCAGTGGTCGAGGCCGCCGGTCTCGGCCCGCTCGCGCTCGTGGAGGGCGACACGGCCAACATCAAGGTCACCAATCCGGGCGACATCGAAAGAATAATGTTGAATCTCTGAACAATCTCTTGAGGAATACCGATATAAAATATTTGCGGGGGATAGGTCCCAAGCGTGCCGAGCTTCTTGAGAAGAATCTCGGCATAAGGACCTATCACGACATGCTCTATCATTTCCCGACTCATTATATAGACCGCACCACCATCAGGCGCATACGTGATTTTGAGGGCGAGGATATGGCCGCCGTGCAGGTGAGAGGACAGTTTGTGTCGTTCAACACCATAGGCGAGGGGGCCAAGATGCGTCTTGTCGGGCTTTTCAGCGACGGCTCCGGCACTATGGAGGTGGTGTGGTTTCAGCGCGTGAAGTCATTGCGCGAGCTGTATCATACCCACACCGAGTATACACTCTTCGGCAAGCCGTCGGTGTTCAACGGCCGCTGGAGCATGGTGCATCCCGAGATTGATCCGCCCGGCGCACCGTTGGCCTCGGGAGGATTTCGCGGAGTGTATCCGCTCACCGAGCAACTGCGCAACCGCGGCTTCTCGTCGCGCACATTCGCCACAGCCGCCGCCGAGATTCTTGCCGGTGCGCGTTACATACCCGAGACACTGCCCGAGCATATAGTAAACCGTTACGGGCTCCTGGACCTGCGCACGGCTCTCACCGTCATACACACTCCCCCCTCGATGGCCATGCTCGACAGGGCGAGACTCAGGCTCAAGTTTGAGGAGCTGTTTTATCTCCAGCTCGACATCCAGCGTTATGCTCGTCGCCGCTCGTCGTCGACCCAAGGCTTTATGTTCGGGCACATCGGGCAGTTTTTCAACAATTTTTACAGCCAGTTTCTCCCCTTCCCGCTCACCGGTGCGCAGAAACGTGTCATAAAAGAGATACGCGCCGACATGGGGACAGGACGCCAGATGAACCGTCTTCTGCAGGGCGATGTGGGTAGCGGCAAAACCCTCGTGGCCCTGCTCACCATGCTCATAGCCCTCGACAACGGTTATCAGGCATGTCTGATGGCCCCGACCGAGATTCTTGCCACTCAGCATTATGAGACCATACGCGAGATGGTCGCTCCGATGGGGATAAACGTGAGACTGCTCACCGGGTCGACGCGCAAAAAGGAGCGCGATGTCATCGACGCTCAGTTGCAGGACGGCTCGCTCCACATACTCATAGGCACACATGCCGTGATTGAAGACCGTGTGAAGTTTCACAACCTCGGCTATGTGGTCATCGACGAGCAACATCGGTTCGGTGTGGCGCAGCGTGCCCGCCTGTGGACCAAAAACGTCATACCTCCCCATGTGCTGGTGATGACAGCCACGCCCATCCCCCGCACGCTCGCCATGACTGTCTACGGCGACCTCGACGTCAGCGTGATCGACGAACTGCCCCCCGGCCGTAAGCCGGTGCAGACTCTGCTGCGTTATGACGAGAACCGCCTGTCGACTTATCAGGGCATAGCGCGACAGCTCAAGATGGGGCGGCAGGTCTATATAGTATATCCGCTTATCAACGAGAACGAGAAGCTCGACCTGCGTTCGCTCGAGGAGGGTTATGAAAACATCTGCGAGATATACCGCGACTATCGTGTGGCCTATGTGCACGGTCGTCTCAAGCCCGAAGAGAAAGATTATCAGATGAGTATTTTTGCCTCGGGCGAGGCACAGATACTTGTGAGCACGACGGTGATTGAGGTGGGTGTCAATGTGCCCAACGCCACGACGATGCTCATAGAGAATGCC
Source organism: Duncaniella muricolitica (assembly GCF_910574735.1). NCBI lineage: Bacteria > Pseudomonadati > Bacteroidota > Bacteroidia > Bacteroidales > Muribaculaceae > Duncaniella > Duncaniella muricolitica. The sequence continues at coordinate 23,157 of NZ_CAJTCF010000010.1, forward strand.
GAGCGTTTCGGCCTGTCGCAGCTCCATCAGCTACGCGGACGTGTAGGCCGAGGCGAGGGGCAGAGCTATTGCATACTCATGACCAAACGCAAGATTGCCAAGGATACGCGCCGGCGTCTCGAACTGATGACGGCCACCACCAACGGTTTTGAGATAGCCGAGGCCGACATGCAGATGCGCGGTCCGGGCGATATAGAGGGCACAATGCAGAGCGGCATACCGTTTGACCTTCACATAGCCAATCTTGCCACTGACGGCCAGATAGTGCAGATGGCGCGCGACGCGGCCTGTGAGGTGCTTGACGCAGACCCCGACCTTACCTCTCCGGCCAATGCCATACTCCCGCGCCAGCTCGCCCTCCTCAACTCCCGCATCCGCGACTGGTCACGCATCTCGTAGTACTCTTATAGTTTATCTCTTATAGTTTAGAAAGTTTAGAGAGTTAAAAAAGTCAAGATAATAGCTCGGTTACATAAGCCGGACTATTATCTTGACTTTTTTAACTTGTGACTCTTTTAACTACAAGAATTAACTTGTGACTCTTTTAACTATAAGATATTAACTGAAAGAGAGATTAACGCTTTACAAACTTGTAGGTGCGGAGCTCCTTGCCGTCCTCGATGACGAGGATATAGATGCCCTGCTGGAGCGAGTCGACGATGTCGGTGCGGTCAGAACCCACTGCAGTGCGGAGGATGCGGCCGCTGAAGGCATCGACCACGGTGTAACGGGCGTTTTCCGACTCGGCCATGATGTCCTCGATTTCCGAGAGACGGAGCATATTGTATTGCTCCACTACTTCCTCGGGCGAGAGAGCCTTGGAATAGATGGTCAGCTCGTCGATGTCACCGTTGAATGTACGGTTTTCCTTGCCTGCTGTCGGCTCGTCATCACCGCCGATAAAGAAGAGCTCGGTGGCTGCGAAGTTGATGGCATTGGTGGCTACATTGGATGTCGAGGCAACCTCCACACCGTCGACATAGAGAAGGGTGGTCTTTTCGGCCACTTTGCGCACGCATACCACGTGGTGCCAGTTGCCGTCAAACACTCCGCTTGCATCCGTGAGGGTGCAGTCGGTCTTCTTGACATTGTCGTCGATAGAGAATCGCATCAGTGAGCCGGTGCGCTCGAGGCCGATCCAGTTGCCTGTGCCGCCCTCCACGTTGGTGGTGTTGTGTGTGCCGATGCAGAAGAGATAGCCGTCATCGTCGGTGGAACGCATCCACAGCTCGATGGAGAAGTCCTTGTCGCCCATCTGTATGGCGTCATATACGGGCTGGGTGAGGTAATAGCTGCCGTCAAACGAGATGGCACCGCCCTTCACGCCGTTGACCGATATGGGCTGGCCGTTTACGGCAGTGGCTTCGCCGTAGCTCATGTTGGGGGTAGTCTCGCTGATGTCATCCATGGGGAAGTAAGCCACATAGTCGGCACCCGAAGTCTCGTAGTGCTCCTTGACCTTGCTTGCACTCATCACACCGCGATAGATCGACAGTTCGTCGAGCATGCCGGTGTAGTTGTTGTTGAAGTCAAAGTTGACGTTGCCGATGACAAGTGCCTGGCCGTCGCTGTTGATGGCACCGGTCTTGTCGTCCGCACTGTTTTTGAGCTCACCGTCGACATACATGAGGAGTTTCTTGGCCACGACGTCGCGGGCAAGCACCACGTGATGCCATTGGCCGTCAAATATGGTCGAGCCTTCGGCCCACTGCACTTCGCTCTTGACCACGTCATCGTCTACGGCAAAGCGGAGTGCGCCGCTCTTGTATTCGAGGCCTACCCAGTTGCCGCCGTTGGACGATGCGATGGCTCCCTTGTTGAGTATGTAGGCGGCCTTATCCTCAGAGTTCATCCAGAACTCGATGGTGAACGATTTGTCGCCAAACTCTATCAGGTCGTAGGCTTCCTGCACGTAATAGTTGGAGCCGTTGAGACTGAGAGCATTGCCCTTCTTGCCTTCCACAGCCTCACCGTTGCCTCCGGCCGCGGTTGCTTTCTGGTTAGCGATGAGGTTGGGGGTGGTCTCGCCTACGGTCTCGAAGGGATAGTAGCCGATAAGCTCTATCGAGGTGTTGACGCGGACATTGATGGAGCCTTCGATGGTGGCGTTGTTGTCCTCTTCGGCACCTGTGGTGGTGATGGTGAATTTATATTCGCCGGCCTCTTTAACCGAGCCCGAGATGGTGCCGGTGAGAGTGGCGGGGTCGAAGTCATAGCCCACACCGTCGGGCAGACCCTTGATCTCTACGCCTGTGGCGCGAAGCACCTTGAACGAGATGTTCTGTATCGGATCGCCAGCATAGATGAGCTGGCTGAGGTTGCCGGCGGTGATGGTGATGGCTCCCTGGGTGTTGAACGACTCCTCAAGGTTATAGCCGAGGTGGGGAGGCTGGTTGTAGGCGCAGTTCTGCCATGCGATCGCAAGACGGTAATTGTGGTCTTCCATGAGAGTCGTCACGCGATATTTCGACTCAATGGTTGTTGAGAAGATGAGTAGATCGGATGAGTTAGAGCCGTCCCACATTATCAATTCTTCTCTCCAGTCACCATAGAGGTCGGCTTGAAGACAAGGTGTTGCCTTGGTAGTGTTGCATGCATATGCTTTATAGGTGTTGAAGTTCCACGTTTTGGAATCACTTTTGCCATCTGCGCTTCGTTTTGTTACGCGAGGGTTGTAGCTTTTTGTCGCTTTGTCGTAACGTCCGTCAAAAAATTCATCAAGCAAATCTCCGTCCCAATAAATGCGGAAATTGGCCGATGGAACTTTACCGTCTACAATAATGTTACCTTTGCAGTCAAATGTGGCGTTTGCGCGTGCTCCATTGACAAATCGTGAGCCTGGCCAGCATTCATATCCGCGCCATTTTTCAGAAAAGTTTCCTACGAGGCCGCGACCAATATCATTACCTGACTGTTTTTCGCCCCATATGATTTTGCCTGTCTTGGCGTCACGAAACTCACAATCCCACTTGTAGGCTTTATCTTTCTCCTCATGCACCATGAATATTTCGAGACCTTCGCGGTCGGGGTCGAAGTCGCCCAGATGTAGGGCATCGCCGTGGCCCGCGCCTGTGCGGTAAAGGAGTTTGCCATTATGGTCTACCGATGCTGAACCGAATACGATTTCATCACATCCGTCGCCGTCGACGTCGCCCACAGTAAGAGAATGCGCGCCTTCACCGTAGCATCCTTTTCCTTTTTCGTTGGATTCGTGCAGCCAATGTGTTTTAAGCTGTTTGCCATCAAAATCTACAGCCCAAAGGTAGGCATATGTATAATATCCTCGGCAGAACACCGCGCTCGGATTCTTGTCTTGTCCGTCGAGATAGGCCACGCAGGCGAGATAACGCTCAGAACGGTTGCCATAATTGTCTCCCCACTCCGACTTACTTTGTTCATGTACATTTCGTGAAGGCTGATAGGCTATGGTATGAATTTCAGCACCGGTCTGACCGTCAAATACAGTCAGATATTCTGAGCCTTTCAATATGGTGCCTTCGCTTTTGTTGCCGGTGCCGCGGTAGTCTGCTGTTACTTCATCGTTACCCATAAGTACAGCTTTGCCTTGTCCGTCGATGGTGCCTGGCGCGGTCTTGACCATCATTTCGGCTTTGCCATCCTGATTGAAGTCGTAGACCATAAATTGTGTGTAATGCGCGCCGGCGCGAATGTTGCGGCCTAAGTCTATTCGCCATAGTTTGGTACCGTCAAGTTTGTAGCAGTCAATATAAACATTTCCGGTATAGCTGGTCTCTATTTTATATTTGTTGCCATTCTCATCTATTGTCTCGGCTCCTTTTACTTCCGAGTTGTCTTTTGAATTTGAAGGATCCCATTTTACGAATATTTCATACTCTCCGTCACCATCAACATCGCCTACCGAACAGTCGTTAGGACTATAAGTATAGACCTCTCCTGTTGGAGTGGTACCACCGTCTGGCCTGTCAAGATGGATACGTTTGTACACATCGGCTTCCACAGTTGTCTCTTTGCTTGAGGTTCCGTCAGAGGCTACGATTTTATACTTGGATGAGGTGGTGCCGGCTGGGTCAGTCAGGTTTGTGCCGGCTGTGATGGGGGTTGCGTTGACTTTGACGCCGTCGCGATATACGTCAAATGTCATGTCTTTGGGGTCTGCTGTGAGCGAACGCCAAGATACGAATACACCGGAGGATGTTTTCATGGCGATTACGCCTCGGTCGAGGTTTTCGCCCATGGGTCCGGCTGCTGCACAAGTAATTCCGCCCGACGCTACAAGCGCGAGGCATGAAAGTAGAATTTTTCTCATGGTATGTTAATTAAATTACAAAACGGCTAAGATGTGAGGAGATATGGTCGTGTGTGTGAATTTATGATGCAAATTTAAGAATTTTTTCGTGTAAAAAGAGCCGATATATCCGAAAATTTTCATTAAGTTTGTAGAAAATTACTCATATCATAATTAAACAATAACATACAAACCATGAAACCTTACGTAGTAGGTATCGACATAGGCGGTACAAACACTGTGTTTGGCATCGTCGACGCCCGTGGCGTAGTGATAGCCAGCTCCTCGATCAAGACACTCAAGCATGCCGACGTCAACGATTATATCGAAGATCTTTATCAGGGTGTGATGCATCTGCTCGAGACCCACGACGCTGTGGGCAAGGTGCACGGCATAGGCATAGGTGCCCCCAACGCCAACTACTATAACGGCATGATCGAGTCGGCCGTCAATCTTCCCTGGCCCACTCCGCTGCCCCTGGCCAAAATGGTGAGCGAAAAGTTTGGCATCCCCGTAGCCATCACCAACGACGCCAACGCCGCCGCTATCGGCGAGATGACCTATGGCGCGGCCCGCGGCATGAAAAACTTTATCATGATCACCCTCGGCACCGGCGTCGGTTCGGGCATCGTAATCAACGGACAGCTCGTATATGGCCACGACGGATTTGCCGGCGAGCTCGGCCACACCATCATCAAGCGTAACAACGGCCGTCTCTGCGGCTGCGGACGCACCGGCTGTCTCGAAGCCTACTGCTCGGCCACAGGCGTGGCACGCACCGCACGCGAATTTCTCGAGCTGCGTCCCGACCCCTCTCTGCTGCGCAATCTCCCCATCGAGGCCATCACATCAAAAGATGTGTATGACGCAGCCGTCAACGGCGACAAGCTCGCCCTCGAGATATTTGAATACACCGGCACCATTCTCGGCGAAGCCTTTGCCGACTTCACCGTATTCTCCTCGCCCGAGGCCATCATCCTCTTCGGCGGCCTGGCCAAGTCGGGCGACCTGCTCATGAAGCCTCTGCGCGAAGCTATGGAGAAAAACATGCTCAGCATGTTTAAGGGCAAGGTCAAAGTGCTCCTTTCCGAACTCAAGGAAGCCGACGCCGCCGTGCTCGGCGCAAGTGCCCTCGGATGGGAAGCCAAGCCGTTGGAATCTTAATAGTTTATCTCTTGTAGTTTAAAAAGTTTACAGAGTTTAAAAAGTTAAGATAATAGTTCGTGAGGACAATCAGATACCCTCAGAGCTATTATCTTAACTTTTTAAACTCTGTAAACTTTCTAAACTATAAGAGAATAGTTAATAATTCTTAATGGGGCTTGGTAAACCGCGCAAAAGTCCTTAACTTTGCAGTCGAAATTCGTGGCACCTCGTGTAAAAGCTAATCGGAAATGATGCGCCGTGCAGCGATATGAGGCATGTTATGGTGGCCCACGCATCCCGTCAATAAACAATAAATCAAAGAGATAAAAACCAACAGCCATGTCAAAAATTTGTCAGATTACCGGCAAGAAAGCAATGGTGGGCAACAATGTGTCGCACTCGAAGCGTCGCACCAAGCGTAAGTTTGACGTAAATCTCTTCAACAAGAAATTCTTCTGGGTTGAGGAGCAAGCTTGGATCACACTTACCATCTCCGCCGCAGGCCTCCGCACCATCAACAAAAAAGGCCTCGACGCAGCTATCAAAGAAGCTGCAACCAAGGGTTACATCAACGAAATCAAATACTTAGACATTATTTAAGAAGATGGCAAAGAAAGCTAAAGGAAATCGCGTTCAGGTCATCCTCGAATGCACTGAGCACAAGGCAAGCGGTATGCCCGGCACATCACGCTATATCACTACCAAAAACCGCAAAAACACTACCGAGCGTCTGGAGTTGAAGAAATACAACCCCATTCTCAAGAAGGTCACCGTACACAAAGAAATTAAATAATCTCACTGACTCATGGCAAAGAAAACCGTTGCATCTCTCCAGAAGGGAGAAGGCCGCACCTACAGCAAGGTCATCAAGGTCGTTAAGTCGGCGAAGACCGGTGCATATACTTTCCAGGAACAAATGGTTCCCAACGATGCTGTAAAAGATCTTCTCAAATAAATCAGTCTATAACATCGCGCCACGCCCCGCGGCGTAATCGCGCAAAAGTTATAAAAAATAACCATCTGACCCCACGACGGGCCGGATGGTTATTTTTTATCCCTCCCATCGTGGAGATACAAAAGTCTCATAAGCTCAATAAGAAACAAAAGTTTTTTTATTGCAGTGCATAACTCAGTCACTCCCTCAAAGTCGTCCACAAGCATCCCCCTCCCGCACAGGCATCCCACGCATTCCCCCCCTTACGATAACCGATGTCCTGTCGGACATCATTTCTTTATATCGTGCCACTCCGGGCACACCTCCGCTGCGCTTCGGTGACCCCGGTTACTACTAAATCTGCGTCCTACGGACGCCCTTGCGGGATATAGAGATGCATCCCACGCATTCCCTCCTTCCCGCATGGGCGTCCATAGGTATCCGCCTCTCGCACAGGCATCCTACGCATCCCACACCCCATCCCGCATGGGCGTCCGCAGGTATCCGCCTCTCGCACAGGCATCCCACGCATTCCACACCCCATCCCGCATGGGCGTCCGCAGGACGCAGATTATTTAGTAACCGGGTACACCGAAGCGCAGCGGAGGTGTGCCCGGAGTAGCATGCAATAAAAGAAAAAGATGTCCGCCAGGACATCGGTTATCGTGAGAGGGGGTTGTATAGCAATCACGCCAGATAATCTTTGAGGGTGTTGCAGAACACCCGAAAGCAGATAATTTGCAGACTGTTGTAGCAAGGAAAGGCCCGTAGGGCCTGTGCGAACTTAGGCCATGGCAAGCATCCGCACAAGCGGTGCGTAGCCATGGTACAGAATAATTATCCACAGCATGTGCCGCGTAGCGGTACAACAATACAAGCGTGTCAAGACGTTAAGTTGCAGTTAGTTATCATCATGACATTTTGTAGCACCGCTACGCGGCGCACCTTCTTATTTCTGTCTTTATACCATGGCAGCGCACCGCTTGCGCGGGTGCTTGCCATGGCCTAAGCTCGCACAGGCCCTACAGGCCTTTCCTGGCGGTAACTGATTAAATCATCAGTTTTGCAACACCCTCCGTCTATCAGGTAGGGTTGGGGCAAGGAAATTCAGCATGACATCATTTTTGTGTTTTGACACATGTGCTTTTTTTCTTAACTTTGCATCCGCGAAACATTTGTAACATCCAATCATTAAACAGCACTTATGGGAGGCTTCTTCGGCGCGATTTCACGCCAGCCATGTGTCAACGACCTGTTTTACGGCACTGACTATCATTCTCATCTCGGTACAAAACGTGCCGGTATGGTGACCTTCGACCCCGAGAAGGGATTCAACCGCACCATCCACAGTCTCGAACGCGATTATTTCCGCTCAAAATTTGAGGACGAGCTCGACCGTTTTGTCGGCAACCAGGGCCTCGGAGTAATCAGTGACACCGACCCTCAGCCCATCATTGTCAACTCTCACCTGGGCAGATATGCCGTGGTGACCGTGGCCAAAATCAACAATCTGCGCGAGATTGCCGCCGAATTGCTCGAGCAGAAGATGCATCTGAGCGAGCTGTCGGCCAACAATATCAACCAGACCGAAGTAGTGGCCCTGCTCATCAATATGGGCAAGACATTTGTCGACGGCATCAACCTCGTCTTCCGCAAGGTCAAGGGCTCGTGCTCGATGCTCATACTCACCGAGGACGGCATCATAGCCGCGCGCGACTATCTGGGCCGCACCCCGATAGTGCTCGGCGAGAAAGAGGGAGCCTATGCCGCCGCCAGCGAGACCTCGGCTTTCCCCAACCTTGACTACAAACGTCTGCGCGACGTGGGGCCCGGCGAGATAGTACGCCTCAGGGCCGATGGCGTCGAAGTGCTTCAGAAAGCCGCCACACGCTGTCAGATATGCTCATTCCTGTGGGTCTACTACGGATTTCCCGGCAGTGACTACGAAGGCATCAACGTCGAGGCTGTCCGCGAGGAAGCCGGCCGGCAGATGGGGCACGAAGACCCCACGGTGGCCGACTGTGTGTGTGGCATCCCCGACTCGGGCGTAGGCCACGCTCTCGGTTATGCCGAAGGCCGCGGCATCCCCTATCAGCGCGCCGTGCTCAAGTACACCCCCACCTGGCCCCGCAGCTTCACGCCGGGCAACCAGTCGCGCCGCTCGCTCGTGGCCAAGATGAAACTCATCCCCAACCCCGCCATACTCAAAGACAAGAGCGTAGTGTTTTGCGACGACTCCATCGTGCGCGGCACCCAGCTCCGCGACAATGTGCGCACATTCTATGAATGCGGAGCGCGCGAAGTGCATGCACGCATCTCATGTCCGCCGCTCGTCTATGGCTGCCCCTTCATCGGCTTCACCTCTTCCAAGAGCGACATGGAGCTCATCACACGCCAGATAATCAAAGACTTCGAGGGTGACCCCGACAAAAATCTCGAGGCTTATGCCACGACCGACACCCCCGAATACAAGCGCATGGTGGCCGAGATAGCCCGCCGCCTCGAACTGTCAACCCTCCAATTCAGCAAGATAGAGACCCTCGTCGACAGTATCGGTCTGCCCAAAGAATCCATCTGCACCCACTGCTTTGACGGTACAGGCATGCAGCCCGACGAAGCCTACCGCCTCGACCACGAGTAAAATCAGAGGGATACACAAGGACAAAAGTCTCAAAAGAAACAGAAGTTTTTTTATTTTCATGGCTGTAAATCATATAGCCTGTATAAAATAAAAAAACTTCTGTTTCTTTTGAGACTTTTGTCCTTGTGTATCTCCCTTTCGGGAGGTATATAGCCGTTTTTTCTACAAAATCGCCCGTTTGTATCGTTTACCACCATTGATTCAGGTTTCCATGTCGGTTATTCCTACAAAATCTTTATTTTTAGAAAAATTTATTTAATTTCACATAATATTGTAAAAATATAAAAATTGTTTATAACTTTGCTGGCGTAGTAACTCACATTTTATTAATCTATAAATCTAAACCTCAACCAGCTATGTTTAATTTAACAACATTTAACAAATCGGGGGGGTATTTTTGGACTATCGCTTATATCCGTTAGTCTGATTGCCTCATTCCCGCAGACATTAAGTGCTAATGCGGTTGATGCAGAGTCAAGTATGCCGAGCGCGTCGGTCGCGCCGGCTCCTGCAAAGGGACGTACAGTCACAGGCTTCGTTTCCGATGAGTCCGGCGATCCGTTGCCGGGTGCGTCAATCGCTCTGAAGGGGACAAAAATCGGTACAGTCACCGATCTCAACGGTCTCTTTTCGCTGGTGATACCTGCCGATTTTACCAATCCTCAGATAGAGGTTAGTTTTGTCGGAATGGTCAGTCAGACCATCTCCGTACGAGGCGACAAGCCGCTTAACATAGAACTGTCATACAACTCGAGCGACCTCGACGAAGTGGTGGTGATAGGCTACGGCACCTCCAAGGTGCGCGACCTCACCGGCTCGGTGTCGCGTCTGACGGCCCGCGACGTTGAGCACTCTCCGATGACTTCCAATGTGGCGAGTATGCTTCAGGGCAAGGCCGCCGGTGTGAATGTGATGATTTCGAGCGCGTCGCCCACATCGCCCATCTCGGTAGTGATACGCGGCCAGTCGTCGCTCTCGGGCGACGGTCAGCCCCTGTGGGTCATCGACGGAGTGCCCCAATATTCGAGCGGAGTCTCGGGCGACGTATCCAATACGCTCTACAATCTCAATCTCAACGATGTAAGCTCCATCGATATTCTCAAGGACGCCTCGGCCACAGCCATCTACGGCTCGCGTGCGGCCAACGGTGTGGTGATAGTCACCACCAAGAGCGGCAGCGAGGGCATGAAGCCGACCATCGAGTTCAGCACTCGCCTGGGCTGGCAGAGCATCAACTCCAACGACTTCAAGACCATGGACGCCGATCAGTATAAGGCGTTTTCCAAGCAGGCCAATCTGCTCGAGGCATTCCGTAGCGGCGGACTCAGCTATTTCAACAAGAAATACATGGATCAGGATAAGTTCAATCTTATCACCACCAGCCAGTGGGATATGTCGGACATCGCCGACATGTGGCTGCCCAATGCCTATTATGACGGTCATGACAATTATTGGGACGCGATGACCCAGAGCGCGCTCGCACAGGACTACAATGTGTCGTTGCGCGGCGGCTCCAAGACCACTTCATATTATGCCTCGGTCAATTTCAAGGACCAGGACGGCATCGTGAAGGGCAGTCGCTCAAAGTATTTCGGCATGAGATTCAACTTCGAGACCTTGGTGAGCGAAAAACTCAAGTTTGGCCTCAATATGGACGCCTCGACCCGGCGTGCCGACAATAAGGACAACATGATCGACAAGCTCATCGGCATGCGTCCCGACTATCCGATGTATAACGAGGACGGCGAAATCAACACCATCGACTTCTACACCAAAAATCCTCTCGTCGAGCTCCAGGACAAGAATCACAGCGACTCGAAGAACTTTACCGGCATATCGTTTCTTGAATACAACATTATGCCCTGGCTGAAATTCCGCACCACGCTCAACGCCACTTATTCCAACTCGGATTACGATCGTTTCAACCGCCGTTATTACAGCGATGACACCAACTCGGGTTCGCGTTCCAACTCGCAGAACTATGTCATCGTGTGGGACAACCTGCTCACCTTCTACAAGACCATGGGGCTTCACGACGTGCAGGCCATGATAGGCAACTCGATGGAGCGTCAGTCGGCCAAGTCGTTCTCAGCCTCAGGCTCCAACTTCCCCGACGACGATGTGCTGACCAACCTCGGCAGCGCGGCGATCAAAAACTCCATCGCCAGCAGCAAGTACAACTCCTCGCTCGTCTCGGCTTTTGCCCGCGTGCAATACAAGTTCAACGACCGCTACCTACTCACGGGTACATTCCGTGCCGACGGTTCGTCAAAATTCGGCAAGGACAAACGCTGGGGCTACTTCCCCTCGGGAGCCGTCGGCTGGATTATGTCAAACGAAGAGTTTCTCAAAGGGTTAGCCCCGACACTCACCTATCTCAAGTTGCGTGCTTCCTATGGCCGTACAGGTTCGCAAAACCTCGGTTACTATGACTTCATAAGCGGCATAGGTTCCAATAATTACAACGGCGAGCCGGGCTCTTATCCCACCTCGCTCGGCAACAACACCCTCCAGTGGGAGTCGCAGTCGCAGACCGATGTCGGTGTCGACTACGGATTTTGGGACGACCGCGTGCGCGGCTCCATAGGCTGGTATCGCAAATATGTCGACAACCTTATCACCTCGCGCCCGGTGCCCACATCTTCATCATTCACTTCCACCAACCAGAATGTCGGAGCCATCAGCAACACCGGTCTGGAGTTTGACATCACCGTGTCGATACTCCGCAACCGCAATCTCTCGTGGGAGGTCAATTTCAACGCCGCCCACAACAAGGGCCGCCTTGAAAAACTCAACGGCATCACTACCTTCCTCGGCGGCGGAGCATATGAAAACTTCAAGCTCACCGAAGGCAGCGAGCTCGGCACATTCTATGGCTACGTCGATGCCGGCCGACTCTATCAGAACTATGAGGAAGCCCTGGCCACAATGCCAATCAATCCCACCACAGGTCTGCCGATGAACTATCGCGTGACCTCCTGGACCGAGGGTGCCGGTGACGTCTATCTCGTGGACCTTGACGGTGACGGCAAGATTACGGCCGACGACCGCACATATCTCGGCAACTGTAATCCCGATGTCTTCGGCGGATTCGGCTCCACACTCATATGGAAGGGTCTGATGTTCAACATGACCTTCTCCTATGGTCTTGGCGGCAAACGTTACTGGGTGGCCGAGGCCTCGAAGTTTGGCGGAGTCAACGTCTACAACGCTCCCACCTTCATCCTCGACAGTTGGACCATGAACCAGAGCGGCAAATATCCCGTGTCGACCCACTACGGCATGGGCCAGAACAGCACCTTCTCCAATCGCTGGCTTCACGATGCCTCCTATCTGCGTCTCACCGCACTCAACGTCTCCTACAAGTTGCCCCAGAAATGGTTCCGCAAGTTCCTTGTCAAAGGCATCGAGGCTTCATTCCAGGCCACCAATCTCTTTACCATAACCAAGTATCCGGGCATGGACCCGCAGGGCAACTTCAACTCGCCTACCGCCCTCTATGGCGTGGGTTATGACTACAGCTCTTATCCTCCGGCCCGCACCTACAACTTCGGTCTGAAATTCACAATCGATTAAACACAAGCAACAGTTATGAAAAAGAGTTATATACTGACGGTGTGTGCGGGACTCATGCTCGCCACGTCATCCTGCAACGACTTTCTCACCGAGCTGCCCGAGAACGCCTACACGCTCGAAAACTCGGTCACCGATTATAAAAGCGCGCAAAACAGCGTAAACGGCATCTATGGCGTCTATGCCAAAAGCACATCACTCGGAGGATACTTCTACGGTTTCGCCCACTGCATGGCCGGCATCTGGGACTACTCTCCCGAGATGGTCAACATGGGTTACAAGCAGTCGTCGCCCAACAGCAATCTTGACAATATGTGGAAGGGGCTTTACAGCACAGTCAATGCCGCCAATGCTGCCATCGAAGGCATCACCCGCCTGTCGGACGATAAGTTTCCATCGGCCGAGGAGAAGGCCCGTCTGCTTGCCGAGGCCCGCTGCTTTCGCGGCTATGCCAATCTTCATCTGCTGTGGTTTTTCGCCCGCTGGTTTGACCCCGCTGAGTCGCCCTATGGCATCATTTACCGCGACAAGACCGCCGAGCTTTCCAATCTCATGGTCGACCGCAGCACCGTCGGTCAGAGCTACGACCTGATTATCGACGACCTGCGCTATGCCGGCGAGCATCTCGGTGACTACACATCGGGCAAGTACATGTCGCGTCAGTTGGCCAAGGCCATGCACGCCAAGTTGCTGATGGTGCGCGGATGGGACGGCGACTATGCCGAGGCCCTGACTCTCGTCAACGATGTGCTCTCGCGTCCGGGCAGCGCGGCTATCGAGCCCGACATAACCAAGCTCTACGAGGATGCTTGGGATTCGGGCGAAGTGCTTTTCTCACGCTACATTGGCGATATGTCCAATCTTTCCTACAGCGAGTTTATCTACTCCTATGGTCTCTACTTCAACCCCACCTTCACCGACATCGTGCAGGAGTGGCTCGAGGCCGACGAGCGTTACCCCTACATCACAGGCGAGGCCCGCTCGCCCGAGACGTGGCAGGACCAGCGCAAGGACAATATCCTCACCAAGCTCTATCATCGTGGCCGCTATGAGGGCATGAATGACAAATACACCTCCTACAATCTCCGTTTTGCCGAGTTGTATCTCATGAAGGCCGAGCTGCTTGCTCGCACCAGTCCGACCGATATCGACGGCGCGCTAGCCGAGCTCAACAGGATGCGTCAGTCATATACCAATCCCGTGCTCGCGCCTGTGACCGGCATCGCGACACATCAGGAGCTGATGGACGCGATATTCAGGGAGTATGTGGTGACGCTGCTCATGGAGAATGAGACACCGTGGTTTGCCTCGCTGCGTTTTGAGCACGACGGACGTCCGTGGATACGCACACTCAAGCCCGAAGTCGATTTCTCCGAAAACCAGTATTGCTGGCCCATACCCGACGCTGAGATTATAGCCCACCTTAACAAGATAGACCAGAATCCCGGTCTGGAATAATAAAACAATGCAAGTTATGATTAAGAAATATTCAACATATCTCGCGGCCGCTTTCGTGGCGGTGGCGTCAGCCTGCTCCGACGACCTTGATGTCATCATCCCCGAGCCTGACAATATCACATTCAATGAGATTCAGATGCCCGACCGTTTCACCCATGTGATAACCGACGGCGGATTTTCGGTGTCGGGAGTCAATTTCAATGCTGTCAAGTCGGGCTCGCAGCTCGCCGGTGGATTCTGTGTCAGCAACCGCAGCTACCGCCAGTTTGCCGCGGCAGGCGATGAGGTGTCGGTCGACTCCATGCGTTACAGTGTGTGGACTCCGCGCCCCAACACCACAGGCAATTATCTTGTCGGACATGCCAACGGCGACGATGCTTACTTTACGCTCGACCGTCCGTCGGTAATTGAGTATACACTCGTGGCCAACACTACCTGGAATTTCCTGGCCATGTATTATGGCGACACCTATTCGGGCAAGGACGGCGAGCCGGTGGCCAATATCAATGTGCCGAGCAAACCTATGGGTGTATGGCACACCTATGTGCCGGGTGGTGTCAATAAGTTTGGCGACAACGATTATCTGACCCTTACCGCCACCGGTTACCGCGGCGGACAGCCTGTCGGCACAGTGTCGGTCGACCTTGCATGCAAGAAGGGCCATAATGTTGAAAATCCTGCCTGGGATTACATTCTCAACAACTGGCGCAGATTTGACCTCTACACTCTTGGCGAGGTCGACAAAGTGGTGTTTCATCTCGACTCGTCCGACAAGGACGCCTCGGGCCACATGCGCACTCCCGCCTACTTCTGCCTTGACGGTCTCCAGTTGAGGAAATAAGCAGAGCGTCTGATAACTGTAAAAAAGTCTCAAAAGAAACAGATTAAACGACTTCTGTTTCTTTTGAGACTTTTGTCCTTGTGTATCTCCCTGACAGGTCTGTTTTGCTTACAAAAACGCGCGGTCGTTGAGTATGCGGCCTTGCAGGGCGCGGGCGTGGCGGCGTGCGTCGGAGGTGGTGAGATAGCGGTCGATGATGTCGGCGTGGCGGTGGTTGTGGAGGTCGGTGCCGAGAAAATCGACATAGCCGCGCTCTATAAGCTCTTCGGCCACTTTCTTTTCAATCTTGCTGTAGGCTCCGGCGAGCGAGAGCACATTGATCTGAAACAGTGTGCCCGCATCATGAAGCTGCTCATAGCGGTGATTGTCGCGTCCGTGATAATAAAAATATCGTTCGGGATGGACCATGATAGGGCGGAAGCCTTTAATCTTCAGGTCGTAGAGAAACTGGTCGATCTGCCACGGCTCCTGTATGAACGAGCACTCCACCAGCAGATAATCGTTGGGCAGCGGGACTATCATCCCCTTGCTGAGCATCTCGCGGAAGAAGTCGTCGATGCGGTTTTCCGACGAGCGTGACACCGGTATGTCGTTGCCGCGTCGAGCCAGCTCGGTCTGGAGTTCATCGAGAGCCGGGTCAAGGATGTCGGGAGTGTTCTCGAAAGTAGCCTCGGTGACATGCGGGCTGGCTATGATGCGTCTGATGCCCCATGTCTGCATGCGCTCCACGAGCGACACCGAGGTCTCCACGTCGGGCGAGCCGTCATCGACTCCGGGCAATATGTGGCAGTGTATGTCGGTGGCAAAAGGGAGCTGTATGGGTTCTTTTTTGGAAAATATGTTGAAAAGTGACATGTATATCTATTATGTTTTACTTATAACGTTTGAGCGGGGCTTTTAGTATTTCGTTACACTTCGATAAGTTGCAGGAGTATTGAGTCGCTTGTCAGCCACTTGTCTTCGGGTATGAGCATCCGGCCCGAGGGGGAGAGTGTGAGCAGTCCGCTGTCACACAGTCGTGTGGTATTGGCCTGAAAACTATCGGCAAACTCTTTCGGCACCCTCTCGGGGTCAAGTCCGAGCGACGTGCGCAGCGAGGTGATGAGCATGTCGTTAAATCGGTTTTTGGCATCCTCCTCCTCGATTATTCTCACGTCGCGACCGTGACGGTCGATGTAGAGCTTGAGATTGGAGGGATTGTACCATCTCACGCCTCCGGCCATGGAGTGGGCTCCGGGTCCGAGGCCTATGTATTCGCTTCCGTTCCAATAAGACGAGTTGTGTATGGCCCTGCGTCCCGGCAGTGCGAAATTGGATATTTCATAATGCTCATATCCGGCGTCGCGTGTGGCCCGGCACAGGTAGGAGTACATATCTTCGGCCAGAGTGTCGGCGGCTTCTTCGACTTTGCCTTTCGACAGCATCACGCCGAGCCGTGTGCGCGGCTCATAGCTTAGCAGATAGGCCGATATATGCTCGGGGCGCAGTGATATGAGGCGGTCGAGGTCGGCCTGCCATGCCTCGAGAGTCTGACCGGGGAGTCCGTAGATGAGGTCACACGAGAGGTTGGCCACACTGGCGGCACGAAGTGTCTCCACGGCCCTCACGGCTTGTGCTGACGAGTGGCGGCGGCCGATGAAGCGGAGAGTCGCGTCATCAAATGTCTGTATGCCCATGCTCACGCGGTCTATGCCGGTGTGTCGGGCGATATGGCCGGCCCACTCGGGTGTCACGTCGTCGGGATTGGCCTCGATGGTAAATTCACGCAGCGATGAGGGATTCTCACCGCGTATGTGGGCTATGAGTCTGTCGAGCAGCGGCAGCGGCAGACTCGACGGGGTGCCTCCGCCGAGATATATGGTGTCGGGTATGCAGCCGGCAGGCGCAATGTGTCGCCATTCCTCGCCCGCGGCTTCCACATAATCGGCCATCAGCTCGCGCCGCGGCGTGGAATAGAAGTCGCAGTAGGCACACTTGGAGTGGCAGAAGGGGACATGCACGTAGACTTTCATCGGCGTCGACACAGGGTTTTGAACAGGCAGAAGGTGCAGCTTTCCTCCTTCTCGGCCTGGGTGAACGGTTTGTCGGAGAGCAGCATCTCGCGCACCAGAGCCTCGAGCCGCTCCATGTAGCCATCGATGATTTCGTGATAATCCTTCAGCGGTTTACCGCAATATTTCAGCGGGTTGAGTCCATCGGAATAGATGGTGCGCATGCGGTAGATAAAGGGCTGCACGGGACCCTCGTAGCGGAATTTTTCGGCATAGGCGCGTGAGTAGAACATCAATTGCAATATAGCCTTGCGCCGATCGCGGGCCGTGGGCTCGAAAAGATCGTCGAGGCTTTTGAACTCGATGTTGTCGACTCCCGTCTTGTAGTCGATAATGCGTATTGTGCCCTTGGTGGGGTCACCGTAGTGATCAGGGGGAAATACGCGGTCTACGCGGTCGAGATATTGCTTGATGTTGATGGTCAGGTCGGGGGCCAGACGCATGGTGCCGGTGATGAGGTGTTCGGCATCGATGAAATCAAAGGGGGCATGCTTCTTCTCGAGCTCAAACATGCGCGTGAGGAAATATTTGATAATATTTCCCATCACTTTGGCCTCGCCTGTGAGCGATGTCAGGTCGTCCTTGGGACGGCGGTTGAACAGCTCGTTGACCGTGGCCGTGATGAGACGGTCGAGCAGCGTGGGCGAGTTGATGATGTCGTCGAGCATCTCGGCCGTGATCTTGACCGACGGGGCGTTGCCGCGCAGGTCGAGATACACGCGCTGGGCCACCGTGTGGACTATCGAGCCATAGGTCGCGCTGTCCATATAGTCGGGAGCCTCGTCGTCGGTGTTGAGGCCGCAGAGATTCTTGAGATAGAACTGTAGCGGACAGTTGATATAGTCGTTGATCGACGATGCCGACAGCGGTTTGCCTCCGGGCGTGCAGTAGGTGAGCAGTCTCTCCTTGATTTCGGGCGTGCGTGGGATGCTTATGACCGGAGTCTCGGAGGGATTGATTTCATATGACCCGAGCGTATGCGTGATGTGACACTCGGGATGCAGATAGAGCAACTGCGTGATGTAGCGCGACATCTCGCTCGTATAGGTCGGACCGTTGCGCGAGTCGTAATATATGGTCACACGTTCGGCTCGGCTTATCAGGCGGTAGAAATAATAGGCGTAGATTGATTCCTGAAAGTCGGTGGTGGCCATGCCGTAGCTCTGGCGCAGCGAGTCGGGGATGAATGAGCGTGTGTAATGCTTGCGCGGAAATATACGCTCGTTCATCGAGAGGATTATGAGATTGTTGAAGTCGAGTGCGCGGGTCTCGAGTACGCCCATTATCTGGAGTCCGCGCAGAGGCTCGCCCGTGAAGCTCACCGAGGCTCCTGAGATGGCCTTCTGGAGCAACTGTATGAAGGTCGAGTCGGAGAGTTCTATCGACCATTTCGACGCCGCGTCTCTCAGCTCGTCGAGAGCGTCGAGATAGGCGTTGATGAAGAATGTCTCCACGCGTCTCACCTCGTCGCCCGCCAGCGCGTCGCGCAGGGTCACGAGGAGTGTGTGAAAGTAGCCATACACCTCTTCGAGCGAATCGGGATTGCTCACCGGGGCAAAGATAAACGACAGTCCCGGAGCAGCCTCTATGGCTTCGGAGGCCTGGAGCATATAGATGCGGCGTGTCATGAACATGCGCGTCAGAGCCTCGCACTCGGCGGGATAGATGGCCGTGAGCAGAGGATGGGTTATGACATTGCGCACATCGTCGTAAAAGTAGCACCACTCGCCGCGCATCTCGGTGGCGCGCAGGTGCATCGACACGAGCAGACCTATGAGCGAGGCAAATGAGGTGGTGCGCATGGGCAGACCCATCGTCACGTTGAGCTGTGCCATCGACTCGGGCACGGAGTGTATCATCGGGATGAGCATAGAGTCGTCGGGAAGCACTACCGCCGTGTCGAGCGACTCGGCCGAGGTGGAGGTGATGCCCTCCTTGATCCATTCCCTCAGTTGTGTGCCGGCCATCTTGGCCTGGCCGGTCGACGATGGGATGCCCATGAGATGTATCTCGGGAAACCGGTCGTCGGCCATGGGGTAGAGCGCGGCGAGGTCATAGCGCGAGTGAAACCGGCTTATGTTGCGGTCGATGAAGCGTGAGGCGGCGTTGCCCTTGACATGCATGGCGGGCGAGGCGTTGTCCCAGTAGAAGTCGGCCACTCCGCGCACATCGAGATTTTCAAACAGTGACAGCTCGGAGAGCGTGAGCACATTGAAGCCCACGAAGATATATCGGCGGTGGGTCAGGTCGGAGGTGGCGCATGTGCGTAGCCGTGTCACGGCCTCGCGCGCTATCATGCCCTGTGTGCCCATGCCGTTGCGGCGCAGTGTGTCGGTGAAGTCGTGATAGAGTCGGGCGAGCACCTCCCAGAGTTTCAGAAACTTCTGTTCCAGCTCGGTGGGGGTGTCATAGTGAAGATGTGCCCAGAAGTGGTCGGGTGACGGGTAGGCAAACTGTTCGCCCCAGTAGCGTTGCAATATCTCGCGCTGCTCGTCGGTGAGATAGTTGGCACTCACCTCGCGGTAGCGTTTGAGGTTGACAAACAGTTTGTCGGGGTCGACGAGATAGAGGTCCACGTCGTTGAAGTCGCTCAATATCATCTCGCCCCAGAAGAGAAAACGGTCAAAGTCGATGCTTTCGCCCCCGATAAGGCGGTAACGGTCATAGAGCACAAACAGTTGCTCGAGCCTCGGGGCTTCGACCAGCGATGTGAGCCGGGCGGTGAGGTCGCCGATGGTGGCTATCTCGGGCATGCCGAGCGGTTTTCCTTTCGACAGGAGCTGGAGATAGTGGCGGAAGAATGTGCCGCTTCGTTTGTTGGGAAATACGAAGCAATAATCCATCATCGCCTCACGCTCATTGTCGAGATATACCTGCGCTACCTGCTTTAGAAACGGAACCATCTTTTTTCAATTAGTAATCTTTTTTCAATTAGTAATTAGTAATTAGCAATTAGTAATTTTTTGCTTGCTTATTTATTTTTGCTTGCCTTGCTTATTTATTATAAAGGGTTTTGGTGATTGATTGCAGCAGTTTTATTATTTCTCTGCAATCGTAGAGCATGCTTTCAGATTGTTTGTCGTTTATATATTCTGATGCTTCAAGTAATTCAAGCCAATATTCTGTCTCGCCGGCTTCTTTTTGGGCTATGCTTAATTTGGATGCGAAGTCTGATCTGCTTTGGCCGAATATCGCCTCTCTTACATTGGCACCGATGCTCGTACCGCTTCTAAGAAGCTGTTTTGACAATACAAATTCTCTTTTTTCTTCGGTGAGATATTTGTATAGCCGTATGCATCTGATGGCAAAAGCCTTGCTTTTGTCTCTGATAGCATTCTCATCTTTCATCGATAGCTTAAAAGTTGATGGTTAATTGAAAGTTGATTGGTAAAATATTAGCGATTAATTACTAACTACTAATTGCTAATTGCTAATTACTAATTACTAATTGCTAATTACTAATTGCTAATTACTAATTGACCAGGAGTATGATCATTTTTATGGCAAAGTCAAAGTTGACGATTTTGCCGTTGGCGTTGCCGGCTATGTCGGCCGAAGCCTGATTCATGTGACGTATTATCGCCTCGGCGTTGCGTTCGGTGATAAAGCGTGCGAAACGTTCGCTGAACTGAGCCTCCGTGCGGTTGAGATAAGAGATTTCGGGGACGTGCAGATTGTAGACAAAATTTTCGCGTATGAGCCGCTGGGCATAGTCGTAAAACTTCACCGACTGCTCGCGCCCGAGCGATGTGACATCGTTGCTCCACTCGAGCAGACCCTTGACATCGCGCTGATAGGCCAGACGCATGAGCCGCACGAAGTAATCGAAAAACATCCGGCTCACACTCGTGGCGTCGACCGACCGCAGAGCCGCATTGACATTGCCCGCGGCTATATGTGCCGAGGCCATGGCATCCTGACGGTCCATCGACAGGCGTGAGCACAGATAGTCGGCCACCGAGGCGTCATCGAGCCGCGTCACCTCTATCGGACGGCAGCGCGAACGTATGGTCGGAAGTATGGCCGAGGCGTCATTGCTCACGAGGATGAATATGGTGTCGGGATAAGGCTCCTCGATGAGTTTGAGCAGCTTGTTGGCCGCCTGTTCGTTCATCTTTTCGGGCAGCCACATCACCACGATTTTGTAGCGCGAGGCCGAGGCCGACACCGCGAGCCGACGCTCCAGATGTGCACTCTCGTAGACATAGATTATAGGCTGGGCGTTCTTCTTGTCAAACATTGCCGCCCAGCGGTCAAAATCCATATACGGACTTGCCGACATGAAGTCGCGGAAATCGTCGATATAGTCGCCCGACACAGGCTCCTTCAGTTTCTCGGTCTTGACCACGGGATAGACATACAGCGTGTCGATGTGGCTCATCGACTCGTGGGCCAGACATGCACGGCATGCGCCGCACGGCTCACCGTCGGGCGTAGGATGTTCGCAATGAAGATATTGCGCAAACGCGCGTGCGAGCATAAACTTACCCGACCCGGCCGGCCCGTGAAGCAACAGGGCGTGGGGCACACGCCCGTCGGCCACCATGTCGCGCAGTTGACGCTTGACATTTTCATGTGAGGGGATGTCGCTGAATTTCATATTGCAAATGTACGCATATAAATCAACTTTCGCAACCTCTCGACTCGTTCTTGCTTATGCGTTATAAATAACCGCCCGACACCGTGTGTCGCTAAACTCAAGACATATATTTCGGGTATCTTATTTGTCTCCGTAAAGCCCTTAGAGCGACACAGCGTTTACAATCACTTTGTCATCTTCAATGCTGTAAATCATTCGGTCACCGTTGGTAATACTTCGACAGCTATGGAGTCAGCCTTTGAAATTAGAATTGTTTAGATGAAGTTCTTTAAGCTCCTGCCATAATGGAGAGCTTTTGCAGAGTATCGACGGGAAGGTCGATGTTTTTATACACAATGTATACACATGTGCCTGTTGAAAAGTTTTTCTTTTGCTTATATAGCGGAAAAAGCGTAATTTTGTAGTGTTATGCTTGATATGTTAAGATTTTCACGCAAGCCCTATAAGCTGGGCCTCGTCCTCAGCGGGGGCGGGGCGCGCGGTTTTGCTCATGCCGGAGCGTTGATGGCTCTTGAGGAGATGGGGATTCGTCCCAACATCATCGGTGGTGTGAGTGCGGGCTCGGTCGTGGCGGTTATGTATGCCGCGGGCATGAGTCCCGAGGCGATTATCAAAGCGTTTTCCGACATCAAGTTTGGCGACTTTGCCGAGCTTGCCGTGCCGCGCGACGGTTTTTTCTCCATGGACGGCTTCCGTAAATTTCTACGCAAGCAGATACCCTACGACGATATTTCCCAACTTCCGCTCCCCACGGTAGTATGTGCCACCGACCTGCTCGACAGCAAGGCCGTGGCATTCAGCGAGGGCAGCATCGTCGATTGCGTGTCGGCCTCGTGCAGCATACCCATCGTATTCAAGCCGGTCAAGATTGACGGCGTGACATATGTCGACGGCGGAGTGGTGGCCAATCTCCCCGCCTGGGCCCTGCGTGAAAAATGCAAATATCTCATAGGCATCAACTGCTCGCCCATGCCCCGTCGAGGCAAACCAAAGTCGATACTCGACATCGCTCAACTGACCTACGACTCGCTGGTCAAAAACAACGCTCAGGCTCAGATGGAGATGTGCGACCTGGCAATAAGCATCAACGACATCGCCACATATAAAGTATTCAATCTCAAAGAAATCAACAAGGTCTTCCGCTCGGGCTACGACTCCACGATGCTCGCTCTGCTCAATGCAGGCTTCGTCAGACCGGCCTCTGTGCGCAAGACCTGAAAAACACACTATATATTCTATATTTCCTTACCTGAAATAATTATGGATCGTAAGCCAATCATCTATCAGTTGTTTCCTCGTCTTTTCACTAATACCAATCCCAACTGTGTGCCCAACGGCACCCTCGCGCAGAACGGCTCGGGCAAGATGAACGACATCACCGACCGCGTGCTCGCCGGCATCAAGGAGCTCGGCGTGACTGCCGTGTGGTATACAGGCGTCATAGAGCACGCCACCAAGACCGATTATAGCGACAAAGGCATCACGCCTCCCGACAATCCCCACGTGGTCAAGGGCGAGGCCGGCTCGCCCTACGCCATCAAGGACTATTATGACGTGGACCCCGATATTGCCGTCGACGTAGACAACCGTATGGCCGAGTTTGAGGCTCTCGTGGCCCGCACCCACGACGCCGGCATGGAGGTAATCATCGACTTTGTACCTAACCACACCGCCCGCTGCTATCATTCCGACGCCGCACCCGCCGGCATCGAGGATTTCGGTGCGCACGATGACACCAACATGTTTTTCTCTCCCTCCAACAATTATTATTACATCACCCGCCAGCTTTTCGCCCCCTCCATCGACCTGGGCACCGGCAAGAAGGCCTATATAGAATTTCCGGCCAAAGCTACGGGCGACGACTGCTTCTCGGCCTTCCCGGGCGTCAACAACTGGTATGAGACAGTGAAGCTCAACTATGGCCGCGACCCTCTCAACGGCAGCGGTCACTACGACCCCATACCCGACACCTGGTTCAAGATGCTCCACATACTCCGCTTCTGGGCATCGAAGGGCATCGACGCCTTCAGATGTGACATGGTGTTTATGGTGCCGCTCGAGTTCTGGCAGTGGGCCATCCCCAATGTCAAGGACCGCTATCCCCACGTCAAGTTTATCGCCGAGATTTATGACGTGCATCTCTATCGCGACTTCATCTTCACCGGCGGTTTTGACTACCTCTATGACAAGGTGAATCTCTACGACACCCTGCGCGGCATACAGTGTGCCAACTACTCCGCGGCCACCATCACCAACTGCTGGCAGACAGTCGAGGGCATACAGCCCCATATGCTCAACTTTCTCGAAAATCATGACGAGCAGCGTTTCGGCTCCAAATTCTATGCCGGCGACCCTGCCAAGGTGATACCCTCGCTGGTGGTAAGTTCAATGCTCTCGACCGGCCCCATGATGATTTATGCCGGACAGGAGCTGGGCGAGCAGGCCACCGACTCGGAGGGATTCAGCGGATATGACGGCCGCACCACCATCTTTGACTACTGGAGCATCCCCACGCTGCGCCGCTGGTATAACGACGGCAACCCCGACGGTTCGCTCCTCACGCCGCGCGAGCGTTGGCTCAGAGCCAAATATGCGAGCATCCTGAAGCTCTGCAATACGGAGAAAGCCATTTCGCAGGGCCGGTTCTTCGACCTCATGTATGTCAACTATCAGAATCCCACGCTCAACCCCCACCGTCAGTATGTGTTCATGCGCTCCTATGACGGCGTGACCCTCCTGATAGCCGTCAACTTCTCGGCCGACTCGTGTGATCTCGCCATAAACATACCGCTTCACGCCCTCGAGATGCTCAACATCCCCGAAGGCCGCGTGAATGCTCGCGAACTCCTCACCGGCGACACCGATGTCAAGTCAATATCGTCCACCGAACCATTCTCGACAATGATACCCCCCTACAATGCCGTCGTGTGGCGAATCCGTCACAAAGACGTGAAATAACCCCCTGGGAGGGGATACAGAAGGACAAAAGTCTCAAAAGAAACAAAAGTTTTTTTGTTTTTCATGGCTATATAATTTACAGCCTATAAATAAAAAAACTTTTGTTTCTTTTGAGACTTTTGTCCTTCTGTATCCCCTCCCTCCGAGAGAGATTATCGTCCTGTCATTCGCAGGAGTGTGGGGAAGAATCCGTGACGTGACTCGCCGAGCTTGGCGAGAATCAGCTTCTTGCGTATGAAATAGGGTATTATGCGATATTTGCGACGCAGACGTATATATTCGGGAGTGTTGCGTATCTGCCACGTGCCGGCAAAGTAATGTATGGCATGCGTGCGCTCGGTGATACATCCCGGATTGCGCGAGTAGGCATACGAATCCTTGGGGCAGAAATATTCGCGGGGATACACTGTCACCAGTTCGGGAAAATCCTGATGAGTATTGTCAGGGCGCAGTCCGCGCTCAAGCATATAGTCAGTCATTACGGCCACATTGGTAGTGGTGTCATGTGAGCCGTCAGACTTCACAAACCGGCGCGAGGCATAGGCCTCGAGGTTTTCGCGAGCATAGCGCGCACCCTTTCTCGCACCCATGATACCGGTGGTGACATGGCGTGTGTCCTCAAATCCCGTAAAGGCCGTGTGTCGGAGAAACGCGTCGAGCGGACGCACTATCTCAACATCCGTGTCGAGATACACGCCTCCCTCGGTGGCGAGTGCGTAGAGCCGCGCCACGTCCGACACGAAGGCATATTTGCCCGCGTCGTAGGCCTCGCGGACATAAGGATAAAGGTCGAGGTCAAAGTTGCTCTCGTTCCACTCTTTTATCTCATAGTCGGGGCAATGTCTCTTCCATGTCTCGATATAAGCGAGCGTGTCGGCAGGAAGCGGACGGCCGCCAAACCAGCAGTAATGTATCTTCTTGGGTATCAACGTGAGGTTTATATTAAAATCGGATGATTACCGGGGCCGGAATCAATAAATCGCGATGTGCCCCCGGGGGTGTTGCGGAGAAGTTGGTTGCAAAATTATAAAAAAAGAATGGGAAATCGGAGTGATTGGCCCCTTTGCAGGCCAATTTTTACCGTTTCCCATTCTATATTATGTCAGACTCTTGTCTTAGTCGCGGGGTTCGCGGCGGGGGCGATCACCGCCTTCACGACGGGGACGGTCGCCTTCGCGGCGGGGACGACGCTCACCGCGGTCGCCGCCCTCACGACGGGGACGCTCGCCACGGGGTGCGCGCTCGCGCTCTACGTAGCCTTCGGGCTTGGGCTGGAGCGCACGCATCGACAGGCGATACTTGCCGGTCTTCTTGTCGATTTCGATGAGCTTGACCTCTACCTCGTCGCCTTCCTTCAGGCCCGAAGCCTCCATGTTTTCGAGACGCTCCCATGAGATCTCAGAGATGTGGAGCAGACCGTCGCGGTTAGGCATAAACTCGACAAACGCGCCAAACTCGAGTATCGAGCGCACCTTGCCGCTGTACACCTTGCCCTCCTCGGGCAGCTCTACGATAGCGTTGATCATCTCGAGAGCCTTGTCGATCGAGGGCTTGTTGGCTGCGGCCACCTCGATATATCCGCCTTCGGGGATTTCGTCGATGCTTACGGTCGCGCCGCTGGCCTCCTGGATGCCCTGGATTACCTTTCCGCCCGGGCCGATTACAGCACCGATAAGCTCCTTGGGTATGAGCATGGTGACGATGCGGGGCACGTGGGGCTTGTAGTCCTCGCGGGGTGCGGGGATGGTCTCCTCGATTTTGTCAAGGATGTGCAGACGTCCTTCCTTGGCCTGGTTGAGAGCCTTCTCGAGTATCTCATAGCTCAGACCGTCCACCTTGATGTCCATCTGTGTGGCGGTGATACCCTTGCGTGTACCGGTCACCTTGAAGTCCATGTCGCCGAGGTGGTCCTCGTCACCGAGAATGTCGGAGAGCACTGCATACTTCTCGCCGTCAGAGATGAGACCCATGGCGATGCCGCTGACCGGACGCTTCATCTTCACGCCTGCGTCGAGCAGCGAGAGAGTGCCGGCACATACGGTGGCCATCGACGAGGAGCCGTTGCTCTCGAGGATGTCGCTCACGATGCGGCATACGTAGGGGAAATCATCGGGGAACATGCGCTTGAGGGCGCGGTGGGCAAGATTGCCGTGACCCACCTCGCGACGGCCTACACCGCGGGGTGCGCGGGCCTCGCCGGTCGAGAAGGGGGGGAAGTTGTAGTGAAGGAGGAAACGCTCGCGGCCCTGGTTGAGCACATCGTCGAGTATCTTCTCGTCGAGCTTGGTGCCGAGGGTCACAGTGGCGAGCGACTGGGTCTCGCCGCGGGTGAAGACGGCCGAGCCGTGAGGTCCGGGCAGATAGTCGGTCTCACACCAGATGGGGCGTATCTCGTTGGTCTTGCGGCCGTCGAGACGGATGCCCTCGTCGAGCACACAGCGGCGCATGGCCTCTTTCTCGACGTCGTGATAGTAACGCTTCACCAGTGCGGCCTTCTCTTCGCGCTCTTCTTCGGGGAGCGAGTCGATATATTCGTCGCAGATGGCGTCAAAGCTCTCCATGCGCCAGTGCTTGTCGGCACATCCGGCCTTGGCCACTGCATAAGCCTTGTCATAGCATTTCTCGCGCACGTCCTTGCGGAGCTCTTCGTCATTGACCTCGTGGCAATATTCGCGCTTTACGGTCGCGCCGGCTTCCTCGGCAAGCTCCATCTGAGCCTTGCACTGCTCCTTGATGGCAGCGTGAGCCACACGCAGTGCCTCGAGAAGATCGGCCTCGCTCACTTCGTTCATTTCACCTTCCACCATCATGATGTTGTCATAGGTGGCACCGACCATAAGCTCCATGTCGGCCTTGTCGCACTGCTCGAAAGTGGGGTTGATGACAAACTCGCCGTCAACGCGGGCAACGCGCACCTCCGAGATGGGGCCGTTGAAGGGGATGTCGCTCACTGCCATGGCTGCCGATGCGGCGAGTCCGGCCAGAGCGTCAGGCATATCTACACCGTCGGCCGAGTACATGGTCACCTGCACGATGGTGTCAGCATGGTAATTGTCGGGGAAAAGGGGGCGCAGAGCGCGGTCTACAAGACGTGAGGTAAGAATTTCGTAGTCACCGGCACGGCCTTCACGCTTGGTGAAACCACCGGGAAAACGTCCGTTGGACGAGAATTTTTCTTTATACTCGACAGTAAGAGGCATAAAGTCAACACCTTCGCCGGCCTCCTTGGCCGAGCATACTGTAGCGAGGAGCATGGTGTTACCCATGCGGAGTTCTACCGCTCCATCGGCTTGCTTGGCCAGCTTACCCGTCTCAAGGGTGATTGTACGGCCATCGGGCAGCGCGATGGTTTTTTTGATTGGATTCATAAAATGTTTTTAATTCAGCTTTTGTAATTTCTTCGTTTTTGCAGCTTAAGGGGGTGTGGAGGCGGCCTTGGCGCGGTCAATGTCTCATGCCTCACCGTCGGGCGAGTCCACACGGATTTTGCAAAGTTAACAATTATTTTTCAAATATTTAACAGGCAAAGGCTTAATAATTCAAAAAATCCACATGCGAATAAAGCCGATCATAATAGTTATTGTTGAAAAAAACAGATCTATCCGGCACAGGAGCGTCCTCATCACAGGAATACATGATATTTCTTACTGTTCCTTTTGGAACTTTATCCCTTACATCCGGGAAATGAGTCATTATTGTGGAAAGATGATAGGGAAACATCATTACCTTTGCGTTTTCTTCATTAAAGATATTGTTTACTATTTTGCTGGTTTAAGTATTTCGTCTACTGTGCTTATGAGTCTGCATCCTCGAAGTTCTCGCTCTAAGATTGTGCCGTCGGGACCAATAAGAATGATCATAGGTATGCCATCAAATCCATATAGCTTCATTGGAGTCTGTCCTGTATCTATAAT
The DNA here is from genome assembly GCF_910574735.1 of Duncaniella muricolitica. Lineage (NCBI taxonomy): Bacteria > Pseudomonadati > Bacteroidota > Bacteroidia > Bacteroidales > Muribaculaceae > Duncaniella > Duncaniella muricolitica. Next base: position 51,540 of record NZ_CAJTCF010000010.1, read on the forward strand.
CTGAGGCCATGGATATTTTAGTTTTTCTATAGCTGCCATTGTCCTATCATGATTATCCCATGTAACCACACCTAAGATCATGAACCGCTCATCATCCTTGTATTTCTCATAGATTGGACGGAGCGTCTCTTCTGCCTCTTTCTTACAGGGTCCACACCATGATGCCCAGAAATCAAGAAGAACGTATTTCCCCTTGCCAACATAATCTGAAAGCTTCACATCTTTGCCGTCTACCGTTTTTGCATCGAAATCAATGAATGGTTTTCCCGGCATGGCATTCCGTAATGCCGTAAATCTTTTATTGAAACGCTCTGTTTGCGATTTGTCCTTAAGATAAAGAGGAATAGATTCGTACATCTCCTCCCATTCTTCAGGGGTAAGACCAACAAAGCTACCAAAATGCATTACACCATATTCCCCAATCCCATTTGGATTATCAGCAATCGCTTGTTTATAAATCAGCAAACGCTTAGGGCGAAGCTTATAAAATAAATGACTGTAGATTTCTCCTAACTCCGGTTGTTCAAAACCATGGCTTCTTAGTTCATCGCCAAATTTTTCCAATTCATCTTCCATCTTTTGCTCCTCTGAAAATAATTCCAAAAACTTATTGGTTAGATTGGAACCGGAGGAAGGAAGATGGGTGTCAAAATCGATAACCACCAAGGAGTCAAGAACGCAATTGGCATAATTTCTTCCATTTTCGATTCTGACGTAGGCCGGACGCTCATAACTTCCTTTAAATTGAAAGATACCATTTGCCACCAATGTCGAGTCTATTGTTTTATTATTATCGTAGTCATACATATAAAGCATCTTGCCATCCAAGCCGTCAACTTGACCTTTCACTATATAGTCTATTTGTGAATTTTCTAGGTTCACTTGGATCTGAGATGAAGCCATGCATGTTATGGCAACAGAGATAAAACATCCCGCCGATGTTAGCTTAACGATATTCATATTAATTGATTATTTAGATGGCAAATTAATTATTATTGAACATCTAAATTTAAAGTATTTAATTTTGTAAAAATCCGAAAGTGTGGTTTGTCACCTTTATTGTATATTAAAAAGTCAAGAGTACAGGTGTCGGTGAAAATCCGACACCTGTACTCCTGTCTTTATTTAAATACTTGTCTTATTTCCCGGTCAGGGCGGTGGTGAGGCGGGTGAGGGCTTCGGTGAGGATGGCGCGGGGACAGCCTACGTTGAGGCGCATGAAGCCTTGGCCGCCGGGGCCGAACATCTCGCCGTCGTTGAGTGCCAGGCGTGCCTTGTTGACAAAAAGGTCGATGAGTGCGTCGTGGTCAAGACCGAGTGAGCGGCAGTCGAGCCATACGAGGAAAGAGGCCTGGGGACGCAGCGGACGGATGGCGGGCAGATGCTCGCGGCAGTAGTCGATTACGTAGTCGATGTTGTCCTGCACATATGAGAGCATGGCGCGACGCCACTCGTCGCCTTGGGTGAAGGCCGCCACTGTGGCGATGGGCGAGAAGATGGTGGGCTCGTTGAGCTCGTTGGCCTGAAGCCAGCCGTAGAACCGTTCGCGCAGCCCTGCGTCGGGCACGATGGCATAGGAGCTGACGATGCCGGCTATATTGAAGGTCTTGGAGGGTGCGCCAAAGGTGATGCTGCACGCGGCGGCCTCGGGTGAGACGGATGCGAATGGTATGTGACGGTTGTCCCACAGAGCCATGTCGGAGTGTATCTCGTCGGAGATGACTATGATGCCGCGGCTGTGGCAAAATTCGGCCAGCCGATGCAGGGTGTCGCGGTCCCAGGTGATGCCGGCGGGGTTGTGGGGATTGGAGAGGATGAGCATGCGGCATTTCTCGTCGGCCACCCGGGCGAGATGGTCAAAGTCCATGGAGTAGGTGCCGTCGGGGTTCTCGCGCAGGGGATTCATCACCACCTGGCGGCGGTTGCCTTCGGGGGTAAGGCGGAAGGGATGGTAGACCGGCGGCTGGATGATGACTTTCTCGTCCTCTTTGACAAACACGTTGATGGCCATGCCGATGCCCTTGACAATGCCGGGGATATAGGTGAGCCATTCGCGCTCCACCTGCCATCCGTGACGGTCGGCGAGCCAGCGCATCACTGCGGGCCAATATTCCGGAGGCTCGACGGTGTAGCCGAAGAGCGAGTGGTCAAGGCGGCGGCGCAGGGCGTAGGTGATAAACGAGGGGGTCTCGAAGTCCATGTCGGCGACCCATAGGGGTAGCAGATCGGGACGGCCGTAACGTTCGCCGAGCACATCGACTTTGAGTGCTCCGGTGTCGCGGCGGTCAATTATTTTGTCGAAATCGTATGTCATGATGTCGCTTGCTTAGAGGGTTGGGGTTAGTGCCTGCACGATGTCGTCATAGAGGTCGTCGGGGTCTTCGAGACCTATTGACAGACGTATGGTGGTGTCAAGTATGTCCATGCTGTCGCGCTGCTCCTGAGTGAGCGGGCCGAAGATGGTGCTGGCCGGGTGTATGGCGAGGGTCTTGTTGTCAAAGAGGTTGGTGGCGCGGCGTATGAGTTTCAGACGGTTGATGAAGTCATAGCATGCGGCCTTGTCGGCAAGGTCGATGGTGAGCATCGCGCCGCCCGTCGGACCAAACTGCCGCACGGACAGGTCGTGATAAGGATTGTCGGGCAGACCGATGTAATTGACCTTCACGATGGCGTCGACCGACCGTAGGCGTCGGGCCAGTTGGAGGGCGTTGGAGGCCTGTATGCGGTAGCGGGCGTCGAGAGTCTCGAGACCTATGGTCTGCATGTAGGCCACATGGGGGCTCATATAGGCACCGAGGTTGAGGAGCAGCTCTTTACGCATGCGTTGGGCAAATCCCTGACAGGTGCCGTAGTCGATGACGAGTCCGCCGAGCGATGTCGCGCCGCCCGAGATGTATTTGGTGCTCGACACCACCTCGATATCCACGCCTAGTGCGCGGGCGTCAAACTGAGTGAACGGTATGGCCGTGGTGTCGGCTATGAGCGGCACACCGTGGCGGCGGCATATGGCTGAGAGCGCGCCCAGGTCGGCCACCTCCATCTGTGGATTGGTGACAATCTCGAGATACACGCAGCAGGTGTCGGTGTCGATGGCGTGCTCCACTTCGTCGGGACGGGTGAGGTCACACAGGCGTGCTCCCACACCGAAGCGGCTCAGTGTCGAGGTGATGAGCAGATAGGTGTTGCCAAACATGTGGCGTGACGTGACAATGTTTTTGCCGGCTCCGGCGATGGCCATGAGTGTGTTGCTGATGGCTGCCATGCCCGAGGTGAAGGCGATGACGTCGGCCGCTCCGGTGAGGGCTTTGACCTTGTTTTCAAAATAGATTACCGTGGGGTTTGTCACGCGCGAATAGTCGGGAGCGTCGATGCGGCCGCAGAAAGCGTCGGCCATGACTTCGGCATCGTCAAATTCGTAGGCCGCAGTGTGATAGACCGGCATGCTCAGCGCGCTGTAGGCGTCGGGGCTCTGAAAGGCCGTGTGTATGGCAAGAGTCTGTTTTTTCATTACAATGTGATATATAATGGACGCAAAAATAGCAAAAAATTTCATGAATTTGCGTATTTTTGCGCTATGAATAATTCCAAGGATAAAATCAACAAGACCAATGCGGCCCGTCTGCTCGACAAGGCCGGCATAGACTATGGTCTGATACCCTATACGGTCGACCCCGACAATCTTGCGGCCGAACACGTGGCTGAGGAGCTGGGCGAGGACATCAACTGTGTGTTCAAGACCCTCGTGCTGCACGGCGACAAGACCGGCTATTTCGTGTGTGTCATCCCCGGCAATATGGAGGTTGACCTCAAGAAAGCCGCCAAGGTGGCCGGGGCCAAGAAAGCCGAGATGATACCGATGAAGGATCTGCTCGGCGTGACCGGTTATATACGCGGAGGCTGTTCGCCCATCGGCATGAAGAAGCCTTTCCCGACCTATTTTCACTCCACCGCGCTCGATTACACCGATATTTATGTGTCGGCCGGAGTGCGCGGCCTGCAAATCAGGATTGCACCTCAGACACTCATAACTTTCTGCAACGCCACGGCGGCGGACATAGCCGTAGAGAAATGAACGGATTTGGTAAGATATTTACCTTCACCGGCTTTGGCGAAAGCCACGGTGAGGCCATCGGCGGCGTGATCGACGGCATGCCGGCCGGAGTGAGGATTGACCTCGGTGCTGTGCAGCGCGAGCTCGACCGCCGCCGTCCGGGCCAGTCGGCAGTGACCACGGCCCGCAAGGAGAGCGACACGGTCGAGGTGTTGTCGGGGCTTTTTGAAGGTGTCACCACAGGGTGCCCCATAGGATTTATAATACGTAACGAAAACCAGCATTCCAACGATTACGAGCAGTTGCGCACGGCTTTCCGTCCCTCGCATGCCGATTATACCTACACGGCCAAATATGGTCTGCGCGACCATCGCGGCGGCGGACGCTCGAGCGCGCGTGAGACTGCCACCCGTGTCGTGGCCGGAGCCTTTGCCCGTCAGGCGTTGGCTCATTACGGCATCACCGTCCAGGCCTACACCTCGCAGGTGGGCGACATCTGTGTCGGAGAGGACTACACCGCGCTCGACCTCGGCCTCACCGAGTCCAACCCCGTGAGATGTCCCCATCCCGCCAAAGCCGCCGAGATGGAGCGGCTCATTCTTGATGTAAAGCGCGAGGGCGACACCATAGGCGGCATCGTCACATGTGTCATAAAGGGTGTGCCCGCCGGACTCGGCGACCCCGTGGGCGGACGCCTCGGCGCACGTCTGGCCTCGGCCATGCTCAGCATCAATGCCGCCAAGGGTTTTGACTACGGCATGGGATTTGCCGGAGTGGCCATGAGGGGCAGCGAGGCGATTGACCGCTTTGCACGCGACGGAGCCATGCCTCCCCGCACTCTCACCAATCATTCGGGCGGCATACAGGGCGGCATATCCAACGGCGAGGACATATATTTCCGCGTGGCCTTCAAGCCTGTGGCCACGTTGCTTCAGGATGTCCCGACCATCGACACCGAGGGCAATCCCGTGGTGTGGAAAGGGCGTGGCCGCCATGATCCCTGCGTTGTGCCCCGCGCGGTGCCCATAGTCGAGGCCATGGCCGCCATAGTATTGCTCGACGCTCTGCTACTCAACCGCGCAGCCAGGATCTGATGAAATATTACAGGGATTTTTCTGATTTCCTTGCCGAGCATTTTGACGGCAAGATGCAGAAGCTCTCGGTCGACGCCGGCTTCACCTGCCCCAACCGCGATGGCACCGTGGGGCGCGGCGGCTGCACCTACTGCAACAATGTCTCCTTCAGTCCCGGCTATTGCCGCGACCGTAAGGGAGTCACCGCCCAGCTCGAGGAGGGCAAACGGTTTTTCGGCCGCAAGTATCCCTCGATGCGCTATCTGGCCTATTTTCAGTCCTACACCTCCACCCACGGCTCCGACATCGACCGCCTCATGGCTCTCTATGAGGAAGCGTGCGGGGTCGAGGGGGTCGACGGGGTGATTATCGGCACGCGTCCCGACTGCATGCCCGACCGGCTGCTCGCCCGTCTGAGCCGGCTGCCGTGGGTCATGGTGGAGTATGGGGCCGAGTCGGCCTGCGACGAGACCCTCGCGCGAGTCAACCGTTGTCACACCTGGGCCGACACGGCCGATGCCGTCAGGCGCACTCACGATGCCGGTCTGCCGGTGGGTCTGCACCTTATCAACGGTCTGCCCGGCGAGGACGAGGAGAGGATACTTGCGACGGTCGATGAGGTCAACCGTCTGCCCGTCGACGTGGTGAAGTTTCACCAGTTGCAACTCATACGCGGCACCCGCATGGCCCTTGATGTGGAGCAGGGTGTCTATGACATACACCGCTTCACCCCCGAGAGCTATGCGGCCCTGTGTGCCCGGCTCGTCAGGCGTCTGCGCCCCGACATAGCCGTCGAGCGGTTTGTATCGCAGTCGCCCCCCGACCTGCTCATATATCCGCGCTGGGGCCTCAAAAACTACCAGTTCACACAGCTTGTTAATAAGATATTATCGGTTACACCTTAAATAATGTATTATGGAAATAATCAATTTTGCCGACAGGCCCTCTCTCGTGAGCCAATATATGACCGAACTGCGCGATGTCAACGTGCAGGGCGATATGATGCGTTTTCGCCGCAACCTTCACCGCATAGGCGAGATAATGGCCTATGAAATCTCCAAGCGGCTCCACTACTCCAAAGCCGAGATAACCACTCCGCTTGCCTCGATGCAGAGCGATGTGCTCGATGAGCAGGTGGTGTTGGCCACCATATTCCGTGCCGGCATACCGTTTCACCAGGGTTTTCTCGACTATTTCGACCGTGCGCAAAATGCTTTCGTGTCGGCCTATCGGAAATATCGCGAAAAGGAAAATTTTGACGTGTTTATCGAATATATCGCCTCGCCACGTCTTGACGGCAAGACTCTGATACTGGTCGACCCCATGCTCGCCACAGGTTCGTCAATGGAACTAAGCTATCGCGCCCTGCTCACCAAAGGCACTCCTGCCCACATACACGTGGCCTCGGTGATAGCCTCGCAGGACGCCATTGACTACATCCGCGCCACATTCCCCGAAGAGAACACCACCGTATGGGTCGGAGCCATCGACCCCGAAATCAATTCTCATTCCTACATAGTCCCCGGTCTCGGCGACGCCGGCGACCTCGCCTACGGAGTGAAGGAATAGAGAGTTAAAAGTTTAGAGTTGAAAGTTTAGGGCAGTCCGGATGCATGAAGCGTCCGGACTGCCCCTTATATTTGTATAGTGTGTTAATAAAGATTAAATAATTGGGGCGGGGTAATTTTTTGCGTACATTTGCGAATGTTGATATTCTTTAACTTTTTAAGTAGGTATATCAATAAATTAGCTGTGATTAGAGTGATAAACCAATCAAAAATGAGTGAAAGATGAAAATATTAACCTTTTTCAATTACTCATGGAGTGATGTCGTGAATGTTTAAGCTACGTGAAGAATTGTAAAATACAATCAACAAACCACATTATTAATTCAGTATTTTTATGATTAGAAGGATTTTTGCAAGTGTGCTGGCTGTGCTCGTGGCATTGCCGGTGCTGTTGGCGCAAGGGCCGGTAGTCATCACGGGTAGGGTCATATCCACCGATGACGAGCCGCTGCCGGGCGCGACGGTGAGCGTGGTCGGTACCAAAGATGCCACCGCTACCGATGTCGACGGTAATTTTACACTCAGGGTGCCGGCTACGGCGACCGACAAAAAGATACAGGCCACATACATAGGTATGCGTCCGGTCGAGATGGCCATATCCGGGATTACCGGCCCTGTGGTGATACGTCTTGTGGATGATGAGACCCGTCTGGACGAGATTATCGTGACCGGCTATACCACTCTGAGCAAAGAGAGGGCTACAGGTGCTTTCGGCACACTGTCGGCCAAGAAGCTAGAGACCAAGCTCGCTACAAGTCTGGCTGACCGCATTGAGGGTCAGATGGCGGGTGTGGTGGTCAATAAAGACGGCTCGATGAGCATACGCGGCCGTGCCACGCTCAATGCCGAGACCGACCCGCTTGTGGTGGTGGACGGTTATCCCACCGAACTTAAACTCAGCGAACTCAATCCCGACAATATCGCCAATATAACCGTGCTCAAGGATGCCGTGGCTGCTTCAATCTACGGTTCCCGTTCGGCCAACGGTGTAATTATTGTGTCGACCAAGCAGGGACAGGAGGGCAAGATGCGTCTGAGCTATCGCGGCACACTCAAAGTGCTCCCCAAGCCCGACCTCGACTATCTGCATATGGCTAATGCGAGCGACTATATCGATGCCGAGCTGGAACTGTATAATCAGAATCCCGGCGGCACCACGATAGCGCGCCGCGGCACCATGAGCGACGTCAGCAAACTGATAGCCTTTCAGAAGGCCGGAATGATTACGGAAGCAGAGTTTGACAGCCGCATCAACGCGCTGCGTCAGAATGATTTTCTTGCCGACATGAAGAAATATATGTTCCGCACCGAGCTGACTCAGACTCATAATGTGGGCATAAGCGGAGGCACAGCTACCAACCGTTACAATCTGGCTGTGAATTATACCAACACCAAAGGCTCGTTTATCAACACTCACAGCAACCGTGTGATCATCGACCTTAACAACGAATGGAAGCCTTTCAGATTTCTGACCGTGGGTATCGGCACAAGCATCTCTTATTCGCGTGACCATGCGCCCAACACCGGATGGCAGATGTACACCAACTATAATCAGTACATACGTCCCTACTCACGGCTCTATGACGATGCCGGCAATCTCGCCAACCTTTCGCCGGTGTCGTATGCTTCCGAACAGATGTATGCCGGTATTGCCGGGACCAAGGACCTGTATTACAATCCTATACAGGATGCCTATGACTCATATAACAAGACTGTCAACTTTGGCGCGCGCATCAATGGATTCATACGCTGGAATATCATCGACAACCTTAATCTCGAGGTTGGCGGCAACTGGAACCGTTCCAACTCCACTTACCGGGCCATCTACGGGGCCGACAGCTATGTGATGCGCAATGCCTACAACAGTTCGACTTCGCTCGCCAATCCCACCAACCATTACATACCCGACGGTGATGCCATCGACGAGACCCGTTATTCGCGCGAGGACTGGACATTGCGTACACAGTTGTCCTACTCCAAGAGTTTCGGTCTGCACCGCGTGAGCGCGCTTGCCGGTAACGAGGTGCGCCGCATATCGTTTGACAACAACCAGTATGAGACACGCTACGGCTACAATCAGACAGCCGGCTCGTTCTCGCCCGTCAATATCAAAGACCTCAAGGGCGGAGCCTACAACAGTGACATGGTGGGCGGAGGCGCAGGTGTGTCGCCTAACTACGGAGCCTATACTCTGCGTGACAACCGTTTCGTGTCGTGGTATTTCAACGGGTCATATGAATACAACAACCGTTATCTCGTGAGCGGCAGCATCCGTGAAGACCTTACCAACTTTTTCGGCACCGACCCCAAATATCGCCATAAACCGCTCTGGTCGGTGGGTGCTACATGGAAGATAGCCAACGAGGATTTCTTTGACGCCCCCTGGGTCAACCGTCTCAATCTGCGTGCCTCATATGGTGTGAACGGTAATATCTCGCTCTCCGAAGGTCCCTATCTGATACTCTCGGCCGGCAGTTTCAACCCGACCACCGGCGGTGTGTCCAACGGCATTGCCTCGTTTCCCAACAACACTCTGCGCTGGGAGAAGACCAAGACCACCAATGTCGGTGTGGACTTTGATGTGCTCGACAACCGTCTCGGTGTGAGTCTTGATTATTATTACAAGAAGTCGACCGACATTCTCGCTCCCGACTCGACCGACCCGACGACCGGCACCAACCGCATGACCAAAAACCTTGGTGCCATCGACAACCGCGGCATCGAAATTTCGCTCCACGGCACACCTGTACGTACACGCGATTTCAGTTGGGACATGATATTCAACATGAGCCTTAACAAAAACAAGGTGCGCGAATATAATGTCAACCGCCAATATCCGACAAGCTGGGCTTATAATACACCGATACATGCTGCCGGCTATCCGATGTTCGGCCTCTTCGGTTTCCGTTATGCCGGTCTCGACAACCAGGGTCAGTGTCAGATCTACGCACCCGACGGCACTGTCAAGCTGGCTACCAACTGTGACCTCGACGATGTGATATATCTCGGCACGAGTGTACCCAAGACCGAGATGTCGTTTACCAACAATCTGTCATATAAAAACTGGGACCTCTCCTTCATGCTCGTTGCCAAGCTCGGCCACAAGTATCGCAAAGACGTCTTCCAGGGCTCCAATATCAACAGCCGTTATGTCGGACAGCGTTGGCAGAAGCCAGGCGATGAGGCCCACACTATATATCCCACACTCAAGTCGTGGAATATGGACCTCTTCTACTTCCCCTATACCGACATATGTATCGGCGACGCGAGCTATGCCAAACTGCGCGATCTCACGCTCTCCTACACATTTGACCGCGCGCTGCTCTCGCGCATAGGCATGAGCGAGGCCCGCATCTATCTCCAGGGCCGTAACCTGTTTTGCATCACCGGCAAGGGTGTCGACATCGACCCCGAGACAATGGAGATGGACTATACGGGCGGCACAGGCGCGCCTACCAACCTCGGTTATTCGGTGCTGCCGCGCTCGGCCGAGTATTATGTAGGTCTAAGTTTCAGTTTCTAACCTCATTAAGACTAATATAATGAAATCAACCAAATATCTGCTGCCTCTCGTGCTTCTCGGAGCGACGGTGGCATCATGTGACGACTATCTCGACGTCAAGCCTGTGGGCAAGATGATACCGACCGAGGTGTCACAGTTTGAGAATCTTCTCAACAACACCAATACGCTCGATTATTTCATGATGGACAATAACCGCAACTGCTGCTATGCGATGCTCGGCGACAACTTGTGTCTGTCATACAATCATGCCCACTATCAGTACACACCATCGCATCCCAATCTCGAGATGCTTGCGGCCTATGTGTACTATGACAAACTCGTGCAGCCGACCACCACACCGTTTTTCTGGTCATACGGCATATATCGCGCGGTAGTGTATTTCAATAACGTAATCGACGGTATCGAGAGTCTTGGTGTCACCGACGATTATTCGATGGGTGTGGTGGCCCAGGCCAAGGCAGGCCGTGCGTGGGTGTATCTTTACGGCGCGCTCACCTATGGTCCGATGTATGACCCGGCCGGCCCCAACGACACTCCGTGTATACCGCTGCGCACAAGCGGTGACCCGACTGTGGAGAACGGGCCTCTGGCCACCACTCAGCAATTGTTTGATCAGGTGAAAACCGACCTCGACTTTGCCTGTGCTTATGCTCCCGAGTATTCGGCCAATGCCTCGCGTGCGACACGTGCCGCCGCCTACGCTCTGCGCGCCGAGTATCATATGTATACCCGCAACTGGGAGTCAATGCTTGCCGACACTCAGGAGGCCTGGCGTCTGGCTCTCGCATCGAAGGGATCGGTGGACAAACTTATCTACAATTTCAACGATTTCTATTACGAGCAGGTATCCGACATTTCTCCCGAGCCGGGAGTCGACCCGCGCGTATACATGGAGCTGCGTGGGCCTGACCTTGATTTTGAACTGGTGGAAAACCGCGAGAACCTGTTCTATCGCACTGCTCCCTCCGGCTCTCTGGCAAGCTATTATCCGTCAGACGACTGGAACTCCATCTTTGACCGCGCTACCGACAAGCGTTGGGATCTTTTCTCGCTTGCCGATACAGGCTACTCCATCAAGCAGGGTGATGTGACTCATGACGACGGCATTCAGATAATCTATAAGCGCAGTGACCTTATGTCGACCACCACAGGCATCACCCATCCTATACTTCTGCTTGAGAAGGCCGAGGCCGAAGCCCGCACCGGGCATCTCGGTGATGCTCTCATCAGTCTCAACACTCTGCGCAAATATCGTTACACAGGTGATGACACTGACCTGCCGGGCGGCGCGTCGCTAAGCCAGGACGACCTGCTCAACGAGATTCTCACCGAGCGTCGTCGCGAGCAGCATATATCAACGTTTGTGCGCACGCTCGACATTAAACGTTATGCCTACGACACGGGTAAACCGTGGTGTAAGGAGGTCATAGTGCATAAGATTGGCGATAAGGAATATCGCGCGCCTGTCAATTCGGCGGTGTTCAACTCGATTAATATCGACAATGCTATACTGCGTTACAATCCGCAGTGGGGCATAGCTCCTTCCTCCGAACCTTACCAGCCCTACAATCTGCTGTAAATAAGGCGTTGAAATTCTTTTAGAGTTTGTTTTAAACAACCTCTTAATCCCGGCTTCGCGATGTTTCTTGTCGCGAAGCCGTTTTTTATATGCCGGGGGATGGTATTGTTGGGGCGGGAGGTCATATTTTGCGCCAGCGGGCTTTGGCGCGGGCTTTGCGGTCGACGGCACGGCGTATGCGACGTGGCAGTTGAGGGGTGTCTTCGATGGTTTTATCATCTTTGGCCAGCGTGGATTGGGTGCCGGGTGTTACTTTGGCTTTGGCAGTTGTTTTAGTATGTTTTCTGTCAGTGGTGAGGGGTGTGACTCCGGCAGCCTTGCGGGGCTCGGGGGTGGTGGATTTTCTTTGTGCGCGGGAGCGGGCTTTGGCGGAGCGGGATATGGCAAGGTCTATCTCAAAACGCAACATCGCGAATGTCATGGCGCAGTCGGGTGTAAGGTCGCGGTCATATGTCTCGCGGTTGCCGTCAAGATAGCTGTCAAGGGCGGCAAGCATGGCTTTACGTTTGGTGCTGTCGGTGATGACTGTGCTGATGCGCTCTACAAATCTGGCATAGGCTTTCTGCGATACGGGACGGAGGTTGGCTGACTTTTTCATGACAAATGCGGTGTTAAAATTTATACCGCAAAGTTACTGTCGGAAGTGCGCCAAAAGGTGCGATAATGTCGCGTTGTGTGTACATAATTATGGGGGGATACAAAAGGACATAAGTCTCAAAAGTAACAGAAGGCGTTAATATCTGAGCATATTGCTTTACAGACAATTAACACCTTCTGTTACTTTTGAGACTTATGTCTTTTTGTATTCTCTTTGTGTGACGCCGGTCTATTCTCTCACGTAGTGGGGCATGTCGGCGGGGATAGGCATTGAGATTTCGACGAGTCCGCCGACGGTGCCGTCGGGTTTGCGCCAGGCGGTCTGATATATCATTTTGCGTATGCCGGCTTTCTCGATGGTGTAGCAGTTCTGGCCGCCGGTGTCGAGGAGACGGCGTATGATGCCGATTGACCGCTCGTTGTGATAGTCGAGCAGGTTGTGTCCGATGAGGTCGCCGTGTCGGGCAAAGGTTTTGCGTGAGAGTGTGTTCATATAAAGAATGTTACACTCGGCGTCACACACTGTGACGGCACAATTCATGTCCATAGCCCAGTCGGGGACTGCGTTTCTATACTCTTCCATAGTCATATTTTTCGGCAAATATATCGCTGTTATGAGATGAGAATTATTGTTCCGGGGTGATTATCAGGCTGTCGAGCGGACGTTTGGGCACGCATTGTTCCGACTCGGGCGAGCGGAAGTAGCGTATGTCGCCGTCGGCCGGCAGGGGAACGATGCGGGCGGTCTCGGCCGGATAGCCGAGGGCCACTACATAGAGCGGATTGAGGTGGGAGGGGAGACGTAATGTCTCGGTCACTATCCGTCGGTTGAACGACTTGATGATGCACGCGCCTATGCCGAGGGCTGCGGCTCCGAGTGTTATGGCCTGGAGTTGCAGGCCGTCGTCGCAGAGACAGTCGGAGGTAAGCTCCGTGTCGAGACATTGTATTAGGTAGGCCGTCGGACGCTGGTCGGGCGACGGGCCGTCCCAGTCTTTGTAATATCCGGCCCACGCAAGAGCCTGAAACAGTGTGTCACACTCGGCCTCGTCGGTCACCGGTCGATAGCGCAGCGGCTGGAGATTGCGGCCCGACGCGCAATAGCGCGTGAGGTCGACCAGACTGCGCAGAGTGGTGTCGGTGACGGGACGCGAGCGGTCAAACCGGCGTATGGACCGGTCTGACTCAAGCAGCGATCTGAGTGTGTCGAAGAGCTGCATCAGAGTCCGAAAGCTTTCTTTACACTGTCGACCGCGTCGAGTTTTTCCCAGGTGAAGAGTTCGACCTCTTTCTCAAAGTCGGGCTCGTAGCGCGAGTGGAAATGCTTGGTCACGGTGCGGGGCTGACGGCCGAGGTGGCCATAGCTTGCAGTCTCGCGATAGATGGGCTGACGCAGGTTGAAACGCTTCTCGATGGCGTAGGGGGTCATGTCGAAGCAGGGCATCTCCTTTACGATGTCGGCTATCTCCGAGTCGGTCATGTCGACACGGGCGGTGCCGTAGGTGTTGATGCAGAGGCTCACGGGTGCGGCACATCCGATGGCATAGGCCACCTGCACGAGCACTTCGCGGGCCACTCCGGCTGCCACGAGGTTTTTGGCTATATGGCGTGCAGCATATGCTGCCGAACGGTCAACCTTGCTGGGGTCTTTGCCTGAGAAGGCACCGCCTCCGTGGGCTCCCCGGCCTCCGTAGGTGTCGACGATGATTTTGCGGCCGGTGAGACCGGTGTCGCCGTGCGGGCCGCCGATTACGAATTTGCCGGTCGGGTTGACGAGCAGTTTCACGTCATCGCCGATGAGGGCTGCGACCTCGGCGGGAAGCTGGGCCTTGACGCGGGGGATGAGTATCTCGCGCACGTCATTGGTGATGCGCTGCTGCATGGCGAGGTCGGCCTCGGCCTGAGCTTCGGGGCTATCGTCGGCGGGACGGATAAACTCGTCGTGCTGTGTGGAGATTACTATTGTGTCGACGCGCAGAGGACGGTTGTTTTCGTCATACTCTACAGTGACCTGGCTCTTGGAGTCGGGGCGCAGATAGGTGAATATGCGTCCGCGCTTCTCCCAAGTCATGTGCCTGGCCTCGCGGCGTATGTCGGCCAGCTCGCGCAGCAGACGGTGGGAGAGGTCAAGGGTGAGAGGCATATAGTCGGGAGTCTCGTCGCATGCGTAGCCAAACATCATGCCCTGGTCGCCCGCACCCTGTGCCTCGGCTTCCTCGCGCTCGACACCGCGGTTGATGTCGGCACTCTGCTCGTGGAGGGCGGAGAACACTCCGCAGGCCTCGCCGTCAAATTTCAGCTCGCTGCGGTCATAGCCGATGCTCTTGATGACTCGGCGTGTCACGTCCATGAGGTCGACATAGGCGTTGCTCTTGACCTCGCCGGCGAGCACTACCTGACCGGTGGTTACGAGGGTCTCGCAGGCTACTTTCGATTTGGGGTCGCGCGCGAGAAATTCGTCGAGCACGGCGTCGCTGATCTGGTCGGCCACCTTGTCGGGGTGTCCCTCCGAGACTGACTCGGATGTGAAAAGGTATGTTTTCATATCGGTATAAAAAAATTTCGAAACAGTGCCCCGGGTATAATCAGAGGGGGCGGCCGCTTCGAACATTTTTCCCATCCGTCTCCCGGCCGGTCATAGCGGGCCACGGAGCGCGAGATGTATGTTATCTCTAAAAAATAAAGTGCAGTTTTAGCATTTTTGTAGAGGTTGCAAGCAGCCAAATTTTTCCTCTTTTCCCTAAGGACAGTGCAAAGTTACGACTTTTCAGCGAGACTATAAAACATGTGTGGATAAAAATTTATTAAAAAACTGTGTCCTTAAGCCCTCTAAAGATCATAACCCTAATCGGTGATTTAAATTTTTATTCGATAAGATAATATACGTGTGGAATTGATATGGAAGGACTTTTATCTCTAAAAACCAACCATATGAAAGCCAAAGAGACATGAAATTTCAAGGGAATACGCTGTATGTCAGTGAAAATGTATAACTTTGTGTATTGGCATATGCACCATAATTAGAAACAATGGCAAAGATTACAGTTCAAAATACCAATATAACAATTATCGCCGTCAACGGTGATGATTATATTTCGTTGACCGATTTGGCACGACATAAAAGCGATGAGCCTAACGCTGTGATTGCAAACTGGTTGCGCAACCGCAACACAATAGAGTATTTAGGGATTTGGGAACAGCTTTACAATCCGAATTTTAAACCCACCGAATTCGAGGGGTTTAGACGACAGGCCGGGCTGAACGCATTTACGCTATCGCCAAAGAAATGGATTGATGCGACAAATGCCATTGGCATAATCGCTAAATCAGGGCGTTATGGTGGAACTTATGCGCATAAAGATATTGCATTGAAGTTCGCAAGCTGGATTTCTGTTGAGTTTGAACTCTACATCATCAAGGAATTTCAGCGGTTGAAAACGGAGGAACAGCGGTTGTTGGGTTGGTCGGCTAAGCGCGAGTTGTCAAAAATTAACTACCGCATACACACCGAGTAACTATTCAGCGGACGCGCCGATGTAGTCGCCGTTTAGAAAAGGGCGAGGATTGCGTTGTAGGGCGAGTTGCCGTGCTTCTTGGTTGTCTCGACGATTGAATGCAGATCCATAAA